>PBYL01000020.1 GCA_002729595.1 Thalassovita sp.
TTCTATGATTGTATTTTTCCTTCTTTAAAAGAGCACCACTATTTTCTAAGTAGGAAAATATCGCAAGTTGCCTTATATATCCTATTTCCCTACTTTTCCAATCATAATTATTAGTTATGATAAAACACACTAAATAAGAACAAGTTTTTATAATACCCTTATTTGAACATATATAAAAAAATCATTAAATCTGGATAATGTCATTTCCTGTTAAAAAAAACACATATAAATTATCTATATGACTAAGGTATATATTGTTTTATTAAATCAAAAAGGCTAACCTTTAGTAAAAGTTAGCTTATTAAATAGATCTATTATTGTAAAGTATACACAACAAATATTTAATGCCTTATAATTAGATACTATTTGTCCAAGAATCAATTTTTCTTCGATTATAAACTCTTTATTTTTTATTCAATTTTCTTTATGAAACGTACTATGCGATCCTACAATTGGTTTGTTTTTAACACTATTCATACACATCTTTAATTGTGTGCTTAAATGTAGGATAGTTGTTATAACAATTGTGTCAAGCCTTATTTATGTAATCAGCAAAAACCCTTGCTTTAATTTATGATGGCCTTATTCCTACTTTTTTATGGTAAAAAAATTCAACTTTCAGGTTATTTTTTTAGCACTAAAAGAAAGGTAATCAGAATGCTTAACCATATTATAAACTTGTTTATATATTTAAATATTTTTTGGTAGAATAGATGCTTTTCAAAAGATGCAAAACTATGAAAGTTTTTTCCTGATGTAGTTAAATATATTTGCCCTTTGTTATAATCAATTAATTCAAAATCTATCATTTTAACCAATACAGCATCCAATTCTCGAGTGCTTGTTAATTCACTTTTGAAGAGATTATATACTTTGTTATAATCTGTTTTTTTCTCCACCTTCTGATGACTTATAATTCTTTCTACTAGGTCTTTTTCTTTCATACTTAGCATATTATATGACTTTTTAGATTAAATTATTGATGTCAGTAGATATTCTTTTAGGAAAAGAAGCAGTTTTTATTTATAAAGTTTAGGTTTATTTTATTAAAAAAAGCAAGCCTTTCATTATAATAATATTTAGGTAGTATTGTTTTGTAAACAGCTATAATACAACAAATCTCATTAGAAGCGTATTTGTAGGATAATTCCTCAAATACGCGCTTCTAATTCCTATAGAAAGTATATCTAAATTTGCGTTTTCCTTATTTTCTCCTTGGCACAACGCTCCATATTTCTTCAATCTTACTTGTGCAATGTTTTCAATATTACATCTATGATTTTGATGACTTTTGCTTATTATAGTATTGCCCTTTAAGTTTAGTTTAGCAATCTTATTTTTTTGATGTAAAGGATATCCTTACCAATAGGATGGAATTTCAATTTTTTAATGAGTCGTTTATGAGTAGGAATAAAAATCAAATCGAGATTTATTTAAACGAAAGTGAGCAGAAATTTACACTTGCTTTTCAAAATGCACCTATTGGCATGGCACTCGTCTCAATTGATGGATACTTTTTAAAGGTGAATCAAGCTATTTGTAATATTCTTGGATATAAGAATCATGAGCTTTTGAATTTGGATTTTCAATCCATTACACATCCTGAGGATTTAGAAGCAGATTTAGAAAATGTAAATAATCTGCTTCAGGGAAAGATCAATACCTATTCTATTGAAAAAAGATATACTCATAAAAGTGGAAAAATAGTCTGGACTCGATTAGATGTATCACTGGCTAAAGACCTTAATCAGAAACCATTATATTTTATTTCTCAAATTCAAGATATTACACTAAGTAAATCTCAAGAAATAAGACTTTTAGAATATCAAAAATTATTTAATCTTTCTACTAACATAGTTTGCATTGTTAGTTTTGAAGGAAAGTTTCTTGAAGTTAATCCTGCTTTTCAACATATCTTGGGATATGATACCCAAAATGTACTCAATACAAATTATATTGATTATGTTCACCCTGATGATGTAGCATCTACTTTAAAAGAAGAAAATCGACTCCGTACTGGTAATGGGACGATAAACTTTGAAAATAGATTCAAGAATAAAAGTGGCAATTACATATTTCTATCATGGAATAGTGTGGCAGACTTACTGCAGCAACGTTTTTATTGCATTGTAAAAGACATTTCCAAGGAAAAAGAAAATACAATGAGACTTGCTGATTTTCAACATGGACTAAAAGCACTTAATACCATTGCATCCAATAGTAATCTTACTTATCAGCAGCAATTAAATCAAGCACTTTCTTTAGCTAGTAAACATTTTAAATTGTCTGTAGGTATCATTAGTCATATAGTGGGCAACACTTATTCTGTGATGCATTTTTCTAATACTCATTATGAAATAAGTTTGTCTCAAGGAATGCAATTTCCTTTTGATCAAACTTATTGTCACCTTACTTTTCAAGCGCAAGATGCACTGGCTATTACTTCAATGAAAGAATCCATATATGCCAAACACCCTTGTTACCAAAACTTTAAACTTGAAGCTTATATAGGTGCTCCTATTTTTGTAAATAATAATAGATTCAGTACAGTTAATTTCTCTGATACTCAATCTAGAATAAATGTTTTTTCGCAACAAGATTTAGAATTCATTAGACTATTAGCTAGGTGGATTGGGGCTATTATTGAAAAACAAGAACAACAGAAAGCATTAATTGCTTCTAAGGAAATGGCTGAAAAGGCATTACAAACCAAATCAGATTTCCTTTCTACTATGTCTCACGAGATTAGGACTCCACTCAATTCTGTAATAGGCATGGCTCATTTACTTATTGATGATGCTCCCAGACAAGAACAAAAGCAAAAACTGGATACCCTAATGTTTTCTGCTCAAAATTTATTGAGCCTAATTAATGATATTCTGGACTATAATAAAATAGAAGCTGGACAATTAAAATTAGAACGCATTGATTTCAACCTGATATCATTAATAAATAGCATCAAAAATGGATTTGAGCATCAAGCTAATCAAAAAGGCCTTAAGCTTAAAGTTAGGTTAGATCCTGAAATTCCCACAAAGGTAAGGGCTGATCAGGTTAGATTAACTCAAATTTTAACTAACTTAATTAGTAATGCCCTAAAATTTACTAAAAAAGGTTCTGTCAAAATAGATGTTGAGTTAGAAAAAGAATACCAACAGACGGCTTTAGTCACTTTTTCTGTCATAGATACCGGAATTGGAATTGCTCAAAATAAACACGATGCTATATTTGAGCAATTTACACAAGCTGAATCCAGTACCACTAGACGTTTTGGAGGCACTGGTTTAGGATTATCCATTACCAAAAAACTTCTTCATCTATTTAATAGTCAAATCTCTCTGGAAAGCACCTTAGATAAGGGGGCTAAATTCTATTTCAGTATTGAGCTTGAAAAAATTGCGACAATTAATTCAGTAAATTGCTATAAAGAAAATAAAAGGGATAAAAACTTAAATGGTGCTAAAATTTTAATTGTAGAAGATAATCCTACTAATCAATTAGTCATAAAACAATTTTTGCTAAAATGGAATACCAAAATAGATTTTGCTAATAATCATCAAATGGCATTCACTGCTTTTGCTCATCAAGATTTTGATCTGGTTTTAATGGATTTACAATTACCAGAAATGGATGGATTTGAAATAATGGCTAAACTGCAAGAAAAATTCCCTCAAAAAACAGAAAATACAATTTTTATCGCACTATCTGCTGCTAGCTATGATGAGGTAGGAAAAAAAGTCATTTCCTCTGGAATGGTAGACTTTATTACTAAACCTTTTAATCCTGAAAACGTATATTCAAAATTAGCGCAACACTTAATTAAATCAGATATAGCTCCTATTTATTTTTCTGCAACTAATTTAATTAGTACATCTAAAATAAAAGAGTTACAAGATCTTGGGAAAGATTTTTATCTTCAATACTTACAGGCCTGTCAAAGACTTTTCTCTCAGTTTTTAATTGATTATAAAAAAGCTTTTCTAACTAATGATATTGCACTATTTGATCGAACCTCTCATTATATTCAAAGTACTAATCATCAATTAGGAATAACGCTTCTTTTGCAACTCATACAAGCTGGTAAACATATTATTAAAAATCAAAAGGAAGAGTTATCTCATCAAAAGCATCTAGATGACACATTTCAGCTGATAAAGCAATTATTAGTTGAAATTAATGCCTTAATACATAAACAAAAAAACTAACCTTTACAAAAGACTGCTATTTAGGAGCTCTATTAGATTAGAACTGATGCTCAAAACATACTACTTAATCTTTTAGTAATCATCTTGTAAAAGATACATATGCTTATTAAAAAGAACTATCCTTCATTTTATAAGGCTATCACTTATTTTTCACAGTGGATGAATTAAGGTTTTTATAAAATTTTTCCTCCTGAATATTGCATACTTTTAGACATCTAAGTACTTTTAACCAATTCTTGCTGCTAAAAACAATGGAAAATATAAGGTTCTTCTTTTTTTGAAGAACCTTAATGCCTACTTAGCTTATCTTTTTGATATTCCACATAAATTTTTGGTTATTTGATTTCTCCAGTGAATATAGTTCACTGTCATTTTGATGAAACAAGTTAAAATGGCATCAGGATCACATTTTTCCAGAATTAATAATAATATCAAATATATGACTAGTCCTAAATAAGCGATACAGATTTTAAGATAAAATTAAGTAGCATCGGGTATTGACTCGGTGCTATTTTTCTTTCTATAGTTTCTAATGATGATTTGGTTTTGTTGATGCATAAACATTGGAGTGTTCATCCAACAACTCCAATGCGGTCGATCATGGTTGTAAATATAAATACTCTGTTTTATAAGTTTGTCCATTAGCTCTATATCTGATATAGTAATTCCTAAAATAAATTCATGTTTCAATATTCCATTTATTCTTTCAGCCACTGCATTTTGATATGGATCATAGCTTTCCGTCATACTGCAAGTAATCTTAGCACTATGGAGTAGTTGCTGATAGGCATCGCAGCAGTACTGCTGCCCTCTGTCAGAATGATGAATCAACTCCCTTTTAGGATATCGACGATTGGTAATTGCCATTTCAAGAGCTGATAACGCCCCTGATGCATCAAGGCTATTTGATACATTATAGCCCATAATCTGCTTAGAGTAGGCATCAGTTACTAATGATAAATACATCGGGTTTTCCCTTGTGCCAATGTAAGTAATATCCGATACCCAGACTTGCTCAGGCTTATGGATAGAACAGCTTTCNATAAGGTTTTTATGCTTTCTAAANCGATGGTGAGAGTCTGTGGTGACATGGTATTGCTTCATCGGAACTATTTGCAAGTGGTTAGCTTTCATAATAGAGAATAACCTATCTCGACCAACNCCNAANTNTCTNAGNTGNTCATANAGCAAATGATATAACTTACGCGTGCCAATTCGTGGCATTTTCAATCGCACCGCTTGTACCAAAGCAATTACTTGTGTAGCTATTTCTTGTTTTAACTTCCGCCTTTTGATAGAGCGGTAGTAAACTTGCCTACTGATCCCCAACAGTTCACAAGCCCATATCACACTCCCTTTTTGTTCAACTTTGAATCGATCAACTGCTGAGGTAAGGACTTTTTTCTGATAGGTATTTTAAGTTCATCTTCAGCAATATCTATCATCATATCAAACAGGATGACTTTCTTGTTTGAATCTTCAAGTCGCTTCTCTAGAGATGCTTTCTGTTGTTCTAGTAAACGGACTTTGGCTTCTAACTCCAAAAGCTTTTGTTCTGGGGATTTTTCCATTTTCAAATGTGATTTATTCTCCCAATCTAAGTTACCAAATTTTAGCAGCCAAGTTTTTACTGTAGCATTTCCTTGAATACCATATTTGCGTTGAGCCGCTTTTATTCCCAAAAAGCCGCTCTCTATTTCTTGAACAACCTGTAATTTAAAAGCATAACT
This sequence comes from Thalassovita sp., assembly GCA_002729595.1. Classification (GTDB taxonomy): domain Bacteria; phylum Bacteroidota; class Bacteroidia; order Cytophagales; family Flammeovirgaceae; genus Chondrinema. The sequence goes on from PBYL01000020.1 coordinate 5,936, forward strand.
GTAATCGCGTTGTGTGCGCTTAACATACTGGGATTCTTTGTCTTTCTTCATCGTGTTACTTTTTGTGTAACGCTTATTCAGGACGGGACATTTCTACAAAACCAAAAGGAGGCAATAAAACATCGCCTCCTTTTTTTATTTTATATCATCATAAAAGTCATAAAAGATATTTTCTATCTCTTCTCGGAAGCTAGATTTATCTGCAATTGATAGGATAATCTCCCAAATGTATATTCTGAATTTTTTTAACTGATTTTGTACTTCCAGCTTTTGAAGCAATTCGGCTAGTAATTCTTCAAAGTATGCATAAAAGTCATCATCTAAAACTTCATCTGTTTCTTCTTCAAAATCACCAACTAACTCAATAGAGAAACAAATAATTTCGACCAGATGATTTGTTTTAGGATTTAACATCTCAAACTCATTGAGAATAGTAGAAATCTTATCTGTATCCGGTTCGAGTAGGTTTCCTTCATCATCTTCTATGATGAACTCATCTTCAATTTTATCCTTATACTTTTCTAAAACCTCTCTTCTACCTGATCTTAAAGCCATCTTATAATAATCAGATACGACCTCAAACCTTTCGAATAAATCACCTAATTGCTCAACTAACTCTTGCTTTTCTTGTTGCTGCAAAAAGTGTTCGAATGCTTCTCTATTAAATACTCTCTTTCTCAACTTGATTTTCTAAAAGATGTACTAATTAGTTTACAATTTCAATCGACTCAATATATACATTCTCTACTGGCCAATCCCCTTCACCTACTTCTTTTGATGCTATTTCATCAATCACGTCTAAACCTTCTACTACTTCTCCAAAAACTGTATGTTCACCATCGAGATGTGGGGCACCACCTATATTCAAATATGCATTTCTTTGTTTTTCAGAAAATGTAATCCCTTTCTCATCTGCCATTGCATCTAATGTTAGTTTATCATACTTCTGGCCATGAACAAAATAGAAGTCAAAGGGATTAGATTTTTTATCTGGGTTATTCTCGTAGTTTCTTGCAGCTGCTAAAGCTCCTTTTTTGTGAATGTTTTCACTCTGAAATTCCGCTGGAATATTGTATTTCCCAATTTTTCTTTTCTTTCTGCCATGTGCCAAATCATCTGAGCCTCCACCTTGAACAACAAAACCCTTTATAACTCTGTAAAAAAGCGTGTTGTCATAGAAATCTTTTTTTACAAGCCGAATAAAGTTTGCTCTATGCAAAGGTGTATTTTCGTAAAGCTTAATTTTGATATCCCCTAGTGAGGTTTTCATCAAAACTTCATTCTCAGGGTTTTCCTTAGCATATTCAGTTAAAAAAGAAACTGCATTTTTGTCTGTTAAAACAGTATTATCTACTTTCTTTTTCTTAGTTTTTACTTGTGCTTTTTCTGATTTATTTGAGCTATCAGAACTCTCCTTTTCACTACCATCGCTACAACCTACCAATAAAAGACACACAATACCTAAAAGGTATATTTTATAAGTCATATTAAATTTCAACTTTATAAATTATATCAAGTTTATTTCGAATTAATTAAGCAAATATATTTAATCCGATTAAGCTGTAAAAAAACCTAACTCTTTAAATTGAAGACATAAAAAAATACCCAAACTTTTTAGGAAGGGGTATGTAGTATAAAATCTTTAGTTTAGGGGTAGCGGTGGCAGGAATCAACCTAAGTTGATACAATTATGAGATGTGATACATATAATTTGAGAATTAAAAAGCATTTACCAATTCTCCTGATTCTTTTTTAGAAGACTTTGTTGTAGGGAAGTGAGGATTTTGTTCTGCTAAGATTTTCTGCTTTTCTTCTTTAGCTTCAATTTTAGCATCCATCTCCCTAAAAAAATTAATCATTTCTTTTTTCTGTTTCTTAGTCATCTCTTTGTTATTTAGCTCGATCTATTTAATGAAAGTGCAAATTTATAAGAAAAATAAGGAGAAACTAAGAATAATTTAAATCTATTAACCTAAAAAAATTTATAATCGAAATCATATAAATATTACATGTTTTTTTGGTAATACTAAAAGAAAAAAGAGGCTTAAAAAAGCCTCTTCTCATTATTCATTAATATATAAAATCGTTTAAAAATCAATTTGTAGGGGGAAAATCGTTAATTGGTACCGCTTCTAACTCAACATATGGCAAAGTAGAATTAAACTTTGAGTTTATTACATCAATAAATTGATTTGCTACAAAAGCGCTTCCACGAGAGTTAGGATGAACTCCATCTAGTGAAAATAATCCAAACGGTGGAGCTAATGTAGCATCAACAGTAACATCATAGTATCTTGTAATTCCGCTACTTGCAAAATTTTGAAAAATTGAATTAATATCTACTAAACCCACATTATCGCCACCCAAACTTGTAACTAAATTAGCAATAATTGTATTGAGATCAATCACTCTCTGATTTATCTCCTCAATTTCGATTGAGGTAAGAATATATTCGTCTGGAATACCCTCTCCATTCATTAACCAAGTTGAAATAGAATCTTGAGGAACTGTCATTCCTACCATTTCGTCTGCTGTCATTTGTCTTATGCTTGGAATTCCAAATGCTGTAAGATCTGGCAAATCTTCATCTTCAATTAAAAATGCATTTGCACCTTCTTGAAAACTTACTGTAGGTCTTTGTTGACTCTCTGGTAAACCTGGAGTAGAGTTATACAATTGAATACCTCCATTAAACTCTGCATAACCAGCATTTAATTGAGCGGCAGTTGCTGAGTCTAAAGACAAGAAATTATAACCAATTGTATTAAAGAAAGGAACATCAGTAATGTTTGGAATATTTGCTACAACACCTTTTGCGCCTGTAGCCAAAATAGACTGCAACACCAAAGAATATAAATATTCGAAAGTTGCCGGATCAGTAAAAATTGCTTCATTTGTTGCACCTGAAATTGCATAGCCTAATACATCATTACCTCCTATCCATAAAGTAAAAAATGATGGCAATGTAGATAAAGCATCACCTAAGATGGTTGATACTCCCGGTTGAGTTGCAAAACGTGCGTAAAGTGGATTATACAATGCAGAATTCGGATTACCAGTTTCAGGACTAACTAGTTGACCAAGTAAAATGCCCGGCACACCAAAGTTATTTAATTCAGTTTTATCACCAGTATATACAGTAGGTATTTCACCGGGAATAAGTGGCTCTGGAAGTGATGAGCTATTCAATTTTAACCTGCCTAAAATCACGGATCCAGCCATTCCAAAATAGCCATTTTCAGAATTGATATCTGGCTGATTAAAAGTTCCTGAAGGAGCACCAGTTCCATCTATCTCTGCCATTGAGCTTGATAATTGTACTGGAAATGAATTTGATTGTCCTCTTGTATATAGTGCTCCATCCATGTAACCAGCAGTTAAGGAGTTACCGATTGCTACATAATTAGTAAAATCTGCAGAACCCGCAGTTGCTGGAACTACAGCCGGATCGGTTGGTACTGAGGTAACACCATCAAGCAAATTATCTTCGCATGAAGACAAAATAACGGCACTAAATAATATATATATTAAATAAAGTTTCTTCATTTTCACGTCTAATTTATTAGTTCAAAAATTGGTCGAAGGTAATAGAGATGTAATACATCTGACCCACAAATGGAGCTCCTATGTTTGTGCGGTAATCATCACCTAATATATTGGTGCCACCAGCTTTAATTACAGATTTCAAAGATTTTACTTTATAACTTAGTGCAGCATCCATTAAACCATAAGAAGGCATATTTGCTTCACCCCATGTGTTATACCAGTAATACTGCTGCTGCCAACGATAAGAAATATTGAAACCTAAATTCTTCACAATTTCTCTATTACTAAAAGACATTGAGAATCTATTAGCAGGTGTATTGAAGCCCGGTTTGAAAGTTGCAATCTCTGAGGATTCATCATATTCGAAATCTGCATAGTTATAAGAACCATTCAGTACGTAACCTTTTGGTAAGTTATAAGTAACTCCAATACCAATACCTAATGACCTAACTTCTGCATTACTATTTATATAAGGCTGAAATGGAGTTCCTGCAGGTAAAGTCTGACCTTGATGTGTAGATTCATTCTTTAAATAAAACAATTGCTGATTGATAAAGTCGCGATACCAGTTTCTGTAAAAGTTAATATCAACCATCACCTTATTATCAAACACACCTTTATAACCAATCTCAAAAGCACTTAACTTCTCTGGTTGTACATAATCTATATCAACTGTTTCTTGCTCCCCAGTAATTGGATTAAAAATATAAGCTCCTCCATGATATAAACCGTATCTCTCAGCATTATCTTGAGTACCTCCAAGAAGGATACCTGTACTAGAAGGGAAATAAATAAACTGAGCTTGTGTATCAGGATTTCTGAAGCCAGTTTGGAACGAAGTTCTTATATTATGTAAGTCTGCCACCTTATAAACAGCAGAAAGACGTGGTGTAACTTGTCCTTTAAAGTTTTGGTTTTTATCGTATCTCAGTGAACCTGTAAGCTTTAATTTTTCGTCAAAAACTTTTTTAGAAAGCTGAGTATAGAAACCGAACTCATTGATACCTATTCTTTCGAAGTTAGTGCCATCTTCTGGGTCTTCATTAAAGATTGTTCCATCTGAGAAAAGTGAATAACGACGAACATTACCACCAACTTGTATATCAATTGGTTCAAAGTCCACGAAGTTATAGTTAAACTCGGCATGGTAAGTTCTAGACTTATCTATAAAGCGAGCACCCGGAGGATTTCTTTGGAAATACCTATTTTCTCTCACATCTTTTACCATGTCGTTAAAAACACTTGGATCACTCGCATAAGCCTCTGTACCAGGATAAGGAATTCCAGAGTCTGCAGTTGCTCTAGCTGCACGATGTGCATCTTCTTCACTTAATATAGTGCCTAATGGAACAGTTGGATTAGCCAAGCCTAATAAACCTAATCTAGCAAGGCCGTAAATTACACCATAGGTAGGAACCCACTGAGACTCTGAACCACTAAACGATTCATTTACATATGCACCTAAAGCAGACATATTATAAGAGTCACCAGCATTAGAAAGTGTAGTGTATGCTCTTACAAAGTAGTGATCAGACTTTAATTCAAGTTTGTGAAACTGTTGGCTAAAACCACGAATTGCATATTTCTCTGCTCCTTGATAAATCGTGCTACCAGTACCATATCGATAACTATAGCTAGCTTCTAAATTATCATTTATTCTATAATGAAGCGCTGCATCTCCTTTTATACTTCTGGCTTCGAAATCGTCAATTAGATCTTCTTCTTTCATGCCTGTACGAGTTACTACAGGGTTATCTAGTGTTCTGAAACCTTCGGCAAGCGTTGGATTAGCAGGAATACCTAAACTAGCAAGTAAGCCTGCTTCAATAGCATCTGCTAACGCAGAATTTACAGGGACAGTAATTTTAGTTTCGTCTCCATATAAATTCATTCCATCAAAATCTGGAGAAATTCCCGGATCGTTGCTTCTTGCCTGATTCGCATAAAAACGATCTGTTGTATAATCGTTACCTACCCAGTCTTCTGCATCAAGAATAGAGAAGTTAACTTTAAAGGCTAGCTTGTTATTAAAAGACTTAGCCCATCTCGCTGAAAACGAATTCATCGGATGTGTACCACCAGCATCAGACTTTGTAACCCCTGTTTTAACCTGCACACTTAAGCCTTGGTAATCGAAAGGACTTTTACTGTTAAAAATAAGAATACCATTAAATGCATTTGGTCCATATAATGCAGAACCTGCTCCTGGTACTAATTCAACAGATTCGGCATCGAGCTCAGAAATACCCACAAGGTTACCCGTAGGGAAGTTTAGCAAAGGTGCTGAATTATCCATTCCGTCGATCAACTGCACAAAACGAGTGTTGGCATTTGTGGTAAAACCTCTGGTGTTAACTGAGGTAAAAGTAAGGCTACCTCTGTTTACATTCACCCCTTTAGTAAAAGAAAGTGCATCGTAAAAATCTGGTGCAGCCGCTTGCTTAATCGCCAATATATCTAGCTTCTCTACCGTAACCGGAGATTCTAATATATTTTCTTCTACTCTAGAAGCCGAAACTACAATCTCCTGCCCCATTATCGCAGTTGTTTGCATATCTATTTCTACTTCCTGATTAGAAGATGTTATATCTAACTCTTTGTTTTCGAATCCGATAACTGATACAATGACTTTAAAAGGAAGTGGAGTCGATGTTTGCAATCGAAAATAGCCATTAACATCTGTAGTGGTTCCTTTAACTGTACCTTCAATAACTATATTGGCTCCAATTAAAGGCTCTTTGCTTTCTGAATCTTTTACAACACCGGATACCACATTCTGGGAAAACACCCATGTACTAATACCCAGCATCATTAAGGTCAATAAAGACCTAATGGTAATTGTTCTTTTCATTAAATTCATATTTACTGTTAAAAATTATATGTTGTTGTTTATCAAAACAAAGCCAGAAATATAGAAAATTTCGCAAATAAAAATCATAACACAAAAAATTTAAATCTTAAAAAATTAGACCTCTTATAAGGGATGTTCAAAGTCAAAACCATATAACTGAGACAGGTGAGATAGTAGTATAAGTTATAAGATTAATACCAAAAAAAGTTTGATTGAACGGAATTGTGATATGTTTGTATAGTTTAAATTAAATATAAACATTTTTTAAAGCTTTCAAACTACCGTTATAAAAATACCACAAAATTACTATAAAACTACTTCTCTACCTTTACTATAATTATCCATCAAAATCGCGATGGAGATTGTTACCAAAAGCACAGAAATATTTTTGCTACTTATTACAAATCTTTGATTTTTTCCATTTTTTGCACATTTCTCAGTACAAATCACCCAAAATATCCCGATAAATGGGGTATTTCTTGGCATGCTTTATAAGGTTAGCTTTGTAGAAGTGAATGAGAGAAAATAAAATCCTATCTAATTAAAGTTCTAGTGTCGATTAATTATTAAAAACACCGCTTTGTCGGTGTTTTTGTTTTTTATAAAAATCGTGAGCAAATCTTTCTCTATTTTCGTACTGTTTTTCGAATTGAACATTTTTTTCTAATTACTGAATAGATCAATCCAACTTTTTACCATGCTTAATGTGTCATTATTAGTGTAAGGATTTTTGGAATACTGTATGATTTATTAACTTAAGGTAAATTTATGTGCTGATTTTTTTACTGTATGAATTCTAATGATTGACGAAGCAAAGCTGATAAAAGGCTGTAGCAAAAACGATCGTAAAGCACAAGAACAGCTTTATGAGCATTACTGCAAGAAAATGTTTGCAGTGTGTTTGCGCTATTGCCGAAAAGCTGAAGATGCAGAAGACATACTTCAGGAAGCTTTTGTGAAAGTCTTCAACAATATTTCTACCTTCCGTAAAGAGTCTAGTCTCTTTTTCTGGATAAAGAAAATTGTAATTAATACAGCACTAAATTACCAAAGAAGCAAACTTTATCTCTACCCTATGGTAGATGTTAGTGACTTACACTACTTATCGGATAAAGAGTTTACATTAGCCAACATCCATTATAATGACCTACTATCCTTATTACAAAGCCTACCAGATGGTTGTCGAATAATTTTTAATCTTTATGCTATTGAAGGTTACCAGCATAAGGAAATTGCAGAAATGCTAGGCATAAGTATAGGGACTTCTAAATCTCAGTATTCCAGAGCCAAATATCTGTTAAAAGAAAAAATTGTATCATCAGAAAAAGTGCTTTATGAAAAGCTCCAACAAAAACTCTAAGACAGACTTTGAAAATGCCTGGGCTAAAGCATTTGAAAATGCGGAGGCTACTCCACCCCAAAGTGTCTGGGAGCATATAGATCATAACCTCAACAAAGCTGATCATATTAGATATAAAGGATATTATAGATTCTATAAGGGAATTGCCGCGGCATCTGTTACAATTACCTTATTAATGAGTGGCTTATTTGCTTATAATTATTTCAATTCTGAAGAAACACCAAATACAATTTCTCAAAACAAATCGGATGCTCTCACTAAAACTGAATTAAAAGAAACTGAGCAAAATCAAAATAATAGTATTGCTAAAGCAAATGGTGTTAATGCTAATAAGGCAAGTCAATTAAGTGAAGAAAGTAAAATTGAATCATTAGCTAATCTTAGCAACGAAGAAGAATTACAGAACGAAGAATTAGCTCAAAACCAAACAAATAATAACTCTGAAATTGATAATAATTTAGCTCAGTATAAAGAAGAAGATTCATCCACACATCAGATACAAAGCAGAATATTTCAGACAAGTAACGAAGCTTTTAATGCAGTTTCGCAGGCTACTACTATTCAAGAAACCGATTCTCAAGAGTATCAATTCTCGATTGATAAACTTCCTTACTCTACCATTGAAAGAGATGGGCTTAAGATAGTGCCTGTTTTAGTAAAAAAGGAAAAACCAGAAGAAAAGAAAGTTTCTATTACCACATTAGCTCAAGAGCAAGTTGCCTTAATTAAAGAGATTGAAGAAACAAAAAATGTGGTAAGAGACAGAAGTAAAAAGTTTTACGCTAACCTGAATGTAAATACCGATTTCTTTAACCCAAATTTTGAGGTAAGTAACCCTACAATAAGCACTGTGGTTTTAAATGATGTAACTACAGTGGCCGGAGAAGAAATATCTACTGTATTGTTAGGGCAAACTAACTCTCCTAACCTCTCATTCTCTTATGGAATTAATATGGGAGTAAAAATTTCTGGCAAATAGTTAGTAGAAAGCGGAATTAACTATGCCAACTATAACACACACACTCAAAGTAATTTAACTGTATCAGATTTAAATAATGGCACTACTATTCCTGTAACTTTATTGAACAAACCTGTTATTGAAAACTCATCTCTCAGTGCTAGTTTATTAAACTTGGGTGATATCTACTCTATCAATAATTCTTTTGAATTTGCATCAATCCCTGTAAAAGCAGGCTACATTATAGGGATTCATAAGTTCAACTTAATATTAAAGGCAGGAGTTAATACAGATTTGTTTATTAGAAATGAAATCACTTCTGAAAATAACTCTATAGATTCTTATGTAAACAAGCCTAGCGACAGTGAGTCACCATTTAGAAAGGTGCATGTGAATGGATTAGTAGGTAATGAGATCAACTATGCGGTAAATCAGAATTACAGTTTCTCTTTAGAAACTAATTACAGGTTTGCTCTAAACACATTAACGAAAAACGAAGATATTTACAGCAAACCTGATGCTTATGGAATCGGAATGGTATTCAGGTATCATTTCAATTAATGGATTCAGCGAGATTCTATCAGGCTTCTTCCATTCCATATTTTTCTTTTAGTGTATCAACCAGTGCGATATATTCTCCCATAGATTCTTCCTCGCCTTTTCCCAAATATCTTTTCCAGAAATCATACTTAAACTGACCTTTAATATCAAAAGTACCTGGTCTATCTCCTTTTACATCGCCTTCTGTAGCTTGTTTATACAAACCATATAATTTTAGCAATTCTGTATTATTTGGTTTCGATTTTAACTTTTGTACTTCTTCTCTGGCTAGTTCAAATTTCTCTTTCATTTAAATATTAATTAGTTGTTGTATATCTGTTTTACTTATCTTCTGCTTGTTTATTTATCTTTTCTAGCATTTTTAAATCTTTCTCAGAAAGATCGATTACCTCAGCACCATATTTCTTAATTAAGAATCTTTGCTTGTAGAAGAATTGAGCTGCCGAACAAACCTCACTGGTAAAGTAAGCATTAAAACCATTGCCAATTACAGCTCCATTTATTGGAATTACCCCTCCCACTTTTGCTTTTAATAGTTTAATGCTGATGGAGCTAGTTAAAGTGGAAAACATGCTTAAAAAGGTAGTTTTATCAATATCTTCTTTCGCATCTTTATTAGCCATGTTTTTGGTTTGATTCACCAAACGTTCCATTACAGACTTTCTGGCAAACTCATTTTCAGAAGCTGCATATTCAAGTATATTAAGCGCAAACAAGCGTTCTTTTTCTAGGCTTATATCAAAGCCGTAATGGGCAGCATACTCGTTTACAGCTTTTCTATTTAGGTTTATAAGCGCTACTATATCTTTAGGTACACCATGTAAACTCAACGCAGAAGTATAATCACTCTCTTCGTCTGAAACCAAGGTTTGATATTTCTTACAAATATCGCCAATGAGTGGTTCTATGTCTTCTAAATCCAGCGTAGAAATATCATCTGGATTGTTTATTTGCACATAGCCAGAGTCTTTATATTTTTCGATAATGGCATCGAAACTAAACTTCTCAGATTGAAAATTCTGAAATAAGTCGCTAACTGCTTGCTTGGTATTATCTGCAATTTTATCTAGCCCCGGAATTTTCTTTAACCATTCACCAGCCTTAATAAATGGTTGAGGGATGCTACTTAAAAAACTGTTAATTTTATTACTACCCGTCTGTTGCTTTTTCTCATTCAGCTCCTTTAAAACCTGTAGTTCGAATCGAGAAGGAACGTCATTCTTTTTCTCGGGGATTTCCATAGAAATATGCTTTAGAAAAGATATATGTACTATATATCATTATAAATATACAAACCAATAAGCTTATAGAGATTTAATTTTAGATATATTTTAAAAGTATTGGTTCGCTTATTTCAAAAATATTTTCGGCATTCTAAATCTCTTATAATTTAAACTACCGGGTATATTAGTAGAGTAAATATCAAAATTATTACAAAGATTGTCTTAAAATCTCATTTTAAAAATTAGAATTTTAATTATTCGAATCAGCTTATTTACTATATTTATATAAACACCCTGATGATTATCATTTTTTAAACAATCATATTCAACTAGCTTGGGTAAAACTGATACTACCTTATTTGACATTTCTGATCAAATACAAACATCTGACTAACAGCTAGATACAGCTAAAATATCTATTCCACATTTTCAAGCACAAATATGAATATGAAATCTAATAATCTCATCAGTGAATTTTTACTTTTAAATAGTATCGCTGTTGTAGGCGTCTCTAGAAATGGCAAGGAGCCTGCAAACCACATCTTCGAAAAATTTCAAAACGAAGGCTATCAGGTATTTGCTGTAAATCCGAATGCTACTCAAATTTCTGGCGAAAAAGTCTTTCACGATGTACTCTCAATTCCAGAGAATGTAGAAGGTGTAGTTATCGCCACTCATCCAGATGTAACCAAGTCTATTATTGAACAATGTGCAGCCAAAGGAGTAAAATACGTGTGGATTCACAAATCTTTTGGTGAGGGTAGTTACTGCGAAGAAGCTGTTAAATATGCACATTTAAGACACATCAATGTAATTGAAAGCGGTTGCCCATTAATGTACCTCAATCCAGATTTAGTACATACTTGCATGAAATGGGTACTCAATAAGTTTAATAAGACTCACGAAGAAGAAACTGTAACCGCCTAATTTTGACGTTTAAATAAAATTATTTTAATCATAAAGGAAATATTTTGTGATTATAGGAGCTTATTTGTTTAATTGCTCATTGTAATTAAGCATATATCATTTTGACTCAAACATCTGACCTAACACCCAATAATACAGAGAAAAACATCCCCAAAATCGTAAATGCATGGTGTTCTTACGACTGGGCAAACTCTGTATATAACTTAACAATAACAGCTACAATTTTTCCAATTTACTTTAGTCATTCTACTAGAGCTGCTTTTGGTGGTAGTAATGAGATTAGTTTTTTTGGCTTACAAATAGAAAACTCTGTACTCTATACTTATGCCATATCTTTCTCTTTTCTGGTAATTGTATTTTTATCACCAGCACTTTCAGGCATTGCAGATTATAGTGGAAAAAAGAAAAGATTTATGCGTTTTTTCACCTATACGGGTGCATTAGCATGCTTTGGCTTATATTTCTTTATTGGTGAAAATGTAGAATGGGGAATATTTTGTTCTGTGCTGGCAAGTATTGGTTATGCAGGTGCGCTAGTATTCTACAATGCATTTCTCCCAGAAATTGCCACAGTAGATAAAATGGACTCTTACAGTGCCCGCGGTTATGCAATGGGTTATATTGGTAGTGTTATTTTATTGTTAATCAACTTAGTAATTATATCAAACTTCAAGACACTTGGCATTACAGAAGGTTTGGCTACCAGATTATCCTTTCTACAAGTTGCTATTTGGTGGTTTGGTTTTGCCCACATTGCTTTACACTACTTACACGATAGACCAACTGGGCACCCCTTTAATAAATCTGTCATTACAAGAGGTTTTCATGAGTTGAAAGCGGTAATCAACAAGCTTAAAAATCAAGTAAATACACTTAGATTTCTTATCTCATTTTTCTTCTATAGTATGGGAGTACAAACTGTAATGTTGCTTGCTCCGCTTTTTGGTGAAAAAGAAATTCATATGGATGGCACTAAGCTAATTGCAGTGGTGCTAATTCTGCAAATAGTTGCCATTATAGGTGCTTATTCATTTGCAGCAATCTCTAAAAAGTTTGGCAACAAAACGGGTATTGCCATTGCCGTTGTTATCTGGATGTTTATATGTGTCGGTGGATATTTACTTCAAGAAGAGACGCAGTTTTACATGTTAGCAGTTGCCTTAGGATTTGTAATGGGAGGAATCCAATCGTTAAGCCGTTCTACCTATTCTAAACTCATTCCCGAAAACTCAGTTGATACAGCTTCTTACTTTAGCTTTTATGATATCAGCGAGAAAGTAGCCATTGTGCTAGGCACTTTTTCTTATGGATTTATTGAACAACTTACCGGAAGTATGCGTAATAGTATGCTTGCTATGATCGGCTTCTTTTTAGCAGGACTTATAGTAATTTTATTTACACGTTTACCCAAAACATCAGCTTAAAAGCTTATGATTTACGCCTTCTTAAAATTAATTGTAAAGATTGCTACTCGCATTTTTTTCAAAAAAATCTCAGTAAATAATAAGAAATTAATTCCTAAAGAAGGACCGCTAATCGTAGTAGCCAATCATCCAAATACATTTATGGATCCGGTGCTAATTGCTGCGCTCATGAAGCAACAAGTGTATTTTTTGGCAAAATCTACTGTGTTTGGCTCTCCTATTAAAGATTGGGTTCTGGGTAATATTCTAAATATGATTCCAGTTTATCGCAAGCAAGATTTACCACCTGGTAAATCGGCAAACAACCAAGCTGTGTTTGAAAAATGCTTTGATTTCTTAAAGAACAAAGGGACACTACTCATCTTTCCGGAAGGTACCAGTGTGATGGAAAAAAAGCTGCGAGAGATTAAAACAGGTACAGCTAGAATTGCTTTAGGTGCCGAGGCAGAAAACGACTTTAATTTGGGTGTGAAAATTTTAACTGTAGGTATCAATTATTCAGAAGGAGAAAAATTTAGAAGTGATGTTACACTGAATATTGACGAGCCTATAAATGTGAGTGAATGGAAGGAAACCTATAATAATTCTACTTCCGATGTAGCTCATAAACTAACCGAACATATCAGAGAAAAACTCGAAGATCAGTTAGTAGTTACAAAAGATAAAGAGCACGAAAGATTACTGGAACAAACCGAATTAATTTTTAAAAATGAACTGGCTGAATCTATAGATTTACCAAAAAAAGAAAAGGATTTCCTTATATCTAAAGGTATCTCTGATGCACTCAAGTACTTCGAAGAAAATGATAGTCAAATGTTGGCTTCATTACAAACAAGCATTAATAGATACTTCCGTAAACTAGATTTATTAGGCTTACATGATGGTTTACTTAAAAAGAAAAACTTAGAATCTAACATCTTCTGGAAAAGCATCCGCATTTTAGCTTTCCTAATTGCTGGCTCTCCTATTTGGTTACTTGGGTTACTCACAAATTATATTCCATACATTCTACCATCTAAAATAGCTCCGCTTATCTCCAAACATATTGAGTTTCGTGCTCCTGTTATGATGGCAATTGGTGTACTTACGTTTTCAATCTATTATTTTTTAAGCAACTTTTTTATTTATCAGCTCACACATAATTGGGTGTTAATTCCTATGTTCACTTTTCTATCTGCTATCAGTGGCTTTTTCGTGCTTTTTTATTGGAATGTGATAATAGAAACCAGAAAAAACCTCAAACTATTAGCCATCTTTAAAAAAGAAAAAGACATCTTAAAAGAGCTTATTAAAGAAAGAAGAAGCATCTGCAAAATGCTAGAAAAAGCGAAAGATCAATATTTAAATACTTTATAAATACAGTTCTTCTTAAGCTAAGCTTCTTTCTTTTAATGATTGATGATTAAAATTGCAGAAAATTTCTGTTCAAATCGATCATGCATAAGCAAAAATATACACTTATACTTTTCTCATTAATCACCTATCTAATGAGTTCTTGCTCCCCATCAAATGAAGATATTATAAACACTGCAAGAGAAAAAATGCAAGCTGGCAAGTTTTCAGAAGCTGTTTCTGTTATCTCAGAACTAGTTGAAAAGGGTGTTGAAGATCCATCACTATACAACATGAGAGGAGTTGCCTACTTCAATCTTAAAGAAAACTCAAAAGCACTTACTGACTTCGACAAAGCAATTTCGATGAAAGCAGATGATTACCGCTTTTATTACAATAGAGGAAATGTAAAGAGAACTTTAAACAGACCCGAAAGTGCTGTAGAAGACTACACTAAAGCGATTGAGTTTGAGCAAGGTGAGTATGAAATTTACCTAAACAGAGCTCTTTCTTTAATGGCTGCACATAATCTTTCTGAGTCTGTAGAAGATTTTAATATTGCTAATCAACTTTCAAATGGCAAAGATGCCAATGTGCATTTCTACAGAGGCAAAGCTTATATGGTGACTGAAGATTTTGAAAAAGCCTTAAGCGATTTTAATGACTGTATTGCTATTACTCCTGAAAATGCAGAAGCGTATTATGGAAAAGCATTAGCTAAAATAAACTTGGCAAGTGGAGAAGCAGATGAAGAAACTTGTGGTGTTATTGCTAAAAGTATAGAGTTGGGTTATCAACCAGCGGCACAGCTTCAAGAATCGTATTGTAATGAGAAATAGTAGAGAAGAGGAAAAGGGCAGAAAAAATACTTATTAAAGTTGCCCTGATTACTTTTTAAAGACCTGCCCAGTTAGTCATTTCCATAAAAGTTTGAAGATCAACTCTATGGCCAAGCCACTGGCAAGTAATTAATCGGGTATTTTCTTTAGAATTAAAGTAGTTTACATTCAGGTTTGATGGAATTATTTCATCATGAGCACCTAGCACTACATAACTACCTACATTAGGTTTTTCTGTAATATTATGGTTTTGTACTCTTACAGACCTGAAAGGCATTGCTGGATTAAATAGCAACTGATCTACTTCTAATTTATGTCCTAACCAATAGCCATAGTATCCGCCAACAGAGCTGGCTACAACATATTCTATTTGGTTTCTAACAGCTTCTTTATAAATAATATCAAATGCGTCTACTTGTTTGCGATATTCTAGGTGTAAGCTGGTAACTGAATGGCCTCTAGACTCAAGTATCTCAATTTTCCCCGGATCAGGAAAACTGTCGAGCCCGTGTAAATAAAGAATATTCATAAGTTTAGTTTATTTATTAAATAATTCTTGTTCGTAATTTTCCCATCAGTAACGATTTCGCCCCTTCTTTAATATCAAGTGATATGTTAACCTTAATACTCAAGTAATTTTTAGCTTAATAAAGAAAAAAAGCCGCCTTATATTAAGACGGCTTAACAATCCAATGTATCTATATTGATCAATTTCTTAAGGTAGCTCTACATCAAAGCTTTTAGCACCTAGCGTAATAGATACTGTTTTATCGCAGCTTCCAGAGCCAAAATCAACAGAATATTCAGATTTTCCA
>PBYL01000021.1 GCA_002729595.1 Thalassovita sp.
TTTTACAACAAACATATCTTTAATTCCTGGGCTTCCGCTATAAGAATCTGAATGACCAACCACTAAGAAGTTTCCGTCTGAAGTAGAGATAATATCTAATGCTTCTTCTGTTTCATCACCTCCGAATTTTTTCTCCCAAGCTTTGTTTCCATCTCTATCCATTTTAATCACAATCATATCTGTATTGCTGGATGTACCTGGAGAAGCTCTTCCTGCTAATACAATGCTGCCATCACCTAATTGAACAAGTGCTTGGCCTTCATCATAACTTCTACCACCAAATGTTTTCATAAAAGTAGTACCAGGTTCAATACTACATGCTGTTATACGCTCAATAATAAAATTATCTTCTGGCGCATATTGCAGAGCCTGATTATAAGTTGGAAGCGCAGCTTTTAGATTACCTGCATCATAAGCCTTATTCGCTTCACTTAATAATTGGGCATGTTTTACCTTAATCGCATTCTTAACTTCTTTTAGCTTCTGGGTTACATATTTATCCCCTGCCTTATTCTGAAGTGAAATCTCATACGATGATTTAGCTTTCATTAAATCTCCAGCTTCCATATAGGTATCACCCTCACTTCTGAACTCTTTATATTTTTTCTTATCCTGCGCCAGACATGTTAAGTGAGCTACCACCAAAAAAAATAAGATGATTTTTGATTTCATTCTGAAATTGTGTTTTATTTTGGACCGAACGTTATTGCTTGCTTTCAAAAAATTATCCTAATAACGCAGCATGCCTAAATTTTATTCTTAGGTTGAACTATGCTTATTTTCTTTCATACAAGATTTTTACATAAATATTCATTTTCAATACCCGAGTTTGAGTACTATAGACATTCAGATCGTTTCTAATACCGTTTCGCTGTTGCCAGGCAAGGCTATTCTTTTGAAAAAACATAGCACTTTGGTAGTGAGTGATCTACATATTGGAAAGGCCGGACATTTTAGAAAATATGGGATTCCTATATCAAAATCGGTACATCAAGATGATTTGAGCACCTTATCTCAAATAATACAGACACACTTTATTAAGAAGCTATTAATAATTGGCGATTTGTTTCATAGTGAGTTAAACCTAGAATGGGATTTATTTAAATCTTTTCTAGAAAATCACCAACAAGTAAAAACTATTCTGGTAGCAGGCAACCACGATCGATATACTAAAGATGTAATGAAAGATTACTTTACTGTATATGAAGAAGGGTATGAATTAGAAAACATCATTTTTTCTCACGAGCCATTGGAGACAAAAAATATAGCAGCAGATCAATATAACATTTGTGGACATATTCACCCTGCTGTAAGACTAAATGGCTCTGGTAGACAGTCTATGAAACTACCATGTTTCTATTTCGGAGAGCGACAGGGAATTTTGCCTGCCTTTGGAAAGTTTACCGGCTCTTCCATAATTAGACCAACCAAAGCTGACCGTATTTATGTAATAGCCGGTAAAAAGGTTATAGCTGTTAGCTAATACCTAGCAAAGTTTTACATAACTTCCTAAGAAGCGAATGCTGTCTTCGTGTTTTTTAAGTATCGCTTGAACATTGTCGTCAAGATAATGTCCATCAAAATCAACCAGAAACCAGTATTTAAAAGAATCTCCCTCTCTTGCTGGGCGACTCTCGAGCTTTGTTAAGTTGATACCAACATCTTCAAATTCTTTTAGAAATGAAGCCAAAGCTCCTGGGTTATTAGATGTTTTAAGCAAGATAGAAGTCTTGTCTTCCAGACCTTTTTGGTTGTTAAAATTCTTACTGATAATTAAGAACCTTGTGAAGTTACTTTGACTATCTTCAATATTTTCGAATAATACTGGCAAGTCGTACAACTTGGCTGCAATATGAGAACAAATAGCTGCGGTACCTTCATTCTCTAAAGCCAATTGAGTTGCTTTAGAAGTTGAAGCAACCTCAACCAATGGAATATCCTCGCCGAAGTAATCAACTATAAATTTTCGACACTGTCTAAAAGCAATATCTTTAGAATATATCTTGGTAATTTTCTCTAACCTGTCTTCTTTAGATGCAAAAGTAAAATGGATTGGCATTGGCAATTCAGCCACAATTTTCACATCAAGTTCTCCAAGTAGATCAATCGTTTCTATTACTGAACCTTGCTGATTATTCTCTACAGGTACCACCCCAAAACGCACACGCTCTGTATCAACACTTTCAAAAACTGATTTAATCGTTTTAAGAGATACATACTCACTAGTAGCTCCAAATCGGCTCTCTGCTGCTTGATGCGTAAAACTTCCTTCTGGGCCTAAAAAGGCAATTCTTTCTGGTAATTCCATGTTTCTGCTCACTGCAAAAATCTCCAAAAAGATTGCTTCAATAGCTGAGCGAGAAAGTAAACCTGTGTTTATACTCTCAAGCCTATCAACAATGGCCTTTTCTCTTTCAGGTCTGTAGATGATGGCATTGCTGGCTCTCTTTAATTCGCCAACAGATTTTACCACCTGCATCCTTTCGTTTAGTAGCGTTAAAAGCTGATCGTCTATGGAATCAATTTTATTCCTAAGATCATTTAAATCCATATGCCTCTTTTCTTAAAAATTTATTAATTCAGCAGACCAAAGTCTGTGAAATTTCAAATTTAGTTATCTGCCATCGAAATAACAGTAGATTGACTGATTATTCTAAAACTCACCTACTTCTATTCAATAACATATTGATTGTGTAAAACAAAAAAACTGTCCTTAACAAAGAACAGTTTTCTTATTATCTAAAATTCGAACTCTTAGCGTTAATTCCGAATTTTCGTCTTTCATCATAATCTAAAACCGAGTTAATTCACCTACCTAATCAACTCAAATACATTTAGCTCTTCATGTGTACATCCATTTGTGGGAATGGAATTTCTATTCCGTTGTTATCTAGTGCTATCTTGCCGTTTTCGTATATATCAAAGTAAACTGCCCAATAATCTTGAGGAGTGGCATATGGTCTTACAGCCAAATTCACAGAGCTATCTCCCAACTCGCTTACACCAACAAATGGCAGTGGGTCTCTCAAAACTTTCGGGTGCGAAAGCATAACTTGCTCTAAAACTTCTTTGGCTTTCTTTATATCTGCTCCGTAAGAAATCCCCATTGTTAAATCTACCCTAATCTTACCGAGTGTTGTATAATTCACTATCTCGTCATTCATAATGGCTCCATTCGGTATAATTGCCATCTTGTTATCTGGTGTGGCTAGAATGGTAGTGAATATTTGAATTTCTTTTACTGTTCCTAATCTTCCTTGTGTTTCAACTAGATCTCCTACTTTGTAAGGTCTAAAAATGAGAATGAGAATTCCTCCTGCGAAGTTTGAAAGTGTACCTTGTAGTGCAAGTCCAACAGCCAATCCTGCTGCTCCTAAAACAGCTACAAAAGAAGAAGTAGTAATACCTATCATTGATGCTACACTAATAAATAGCATAATTTTAAGTGTCCACGATAATAAGTTAATCGCGAAAGGTCTTAGCGTAGCGTCTACATTAGTTTGTACCAATTTGTTATTGATCACCTTCATTATAAAATTGATCACCCTAAGGCCAACCAATAACACAACTAATGCTAACAAAACTTTGGGCGCGTAAGTAATAATCAGTTCAGCAGCGGTAACTGATAATTCTTTAAAAAAATCGAGATTTTCCAAGGTAACTTTATAGTTTGAGTTAAACTGTAATTTATTGCAAAAGTACAGGCCTACCCTACCAAGAATTGAGTTTTTTCCTTGGAATTAATTATTTACTCGCTGAATGACAGCTATCTCTATTTGAATGGACGTTCAAACTAAAGCTTTTTGGCGCGTTCCCAATACACATCCATCTCTTCTAAAGTCATCTCACCAAAGCTTTTTCCGTCTTTTTTAGACTCCGATTCAAGGTAATTAAATCGCTTAATAAACTTTTTGTTGGTTTTCTCTAAAGCCGTTTCTGGATTAATACCAATAAATCTGGAATAGTTTACCAAAGAGAATAAAAGGTCGCCAAATTCCCCTTCGGCTTTTTCGCGGTCAATTTCTTTATCCTCTGCAACATTAAACTCATCTTTAAACTCTTGCATCTCTTCTTCTACCTTTTCCCAAACCTGTTCTTTTTTCTCCCAATCGAAACCCACTCCTCTCGCTTTATCTTGTATCCTTACAGCTTTAACCATTGCTGGCAAAGAAGCCGGCACACCACCTAAAGTAGATTTATTTCCTTTCTCTTTTAGCTTAATCAATTCCCAATTGCGATTTACATCTTCAGCAGAATTTACATCAACATCACCATAAATGTGCGGATGCCTTCTAATGAGTTTTTCGCAAATTCTGTTCAACACATCTGCTATATCAAACTGGTCGGTTTCAGAAGCAATTTTGGCATAAAACACAATGTGCAGCATTAGGTCTCCCAACTCTTTGGAAACTTCTTCCATGTCATTTTCTAAAATGGAATCAGAAAGCTCATAAACTTCCTCTATACTCAAATGGCGAAGCGATTCCATAGTTTGCTTTTTATCCCACGGACATTTCGCGCGTAGGTCGTCCATAATATCAAGTAATCTGCCGAATGCTTTAAGTTGTTCGTCTCTGTTACTATTTGGCATAGTATATTTTTTATATAATTAATGATTGATAGAAAGCTGCAAACCTGAGTCACATACTTATTAGAAAGCTAATATTTTACTCAGGCATTTTTACAAAACTTAAAAATTGATAATATTACAATTTTAAAGAAAGCTGGCAATAGTAATGAACCTTATCATAAAAATTGTTTTAATTATTCTGTTTGCATTTATCGCAGGCTTGTTCTTACCCTGGTGGATAATTTCTATAGTTTGTTTCTTAGTGGTTTTTGTAAATGGAGGCAGTGTTGCCCAAAACTTTCTGGCTGGTTTTCTAGCCATTTTTATTTTATGGTTTGCCCATGCTGCAATTATAGACTATCAAAACGAGCACATTCTTAGCAGCAGAATTGCCGTGCTTTTCAATTTACCCAATTCATTTTTACTCACATTAATTACTGCTTTAATCGGAGGTATAGTAGGCGGTTTTTCATCAATCACCGGAAGCCTTTTTAGAAACCTTGTTATCGACAATAATTAATAAATATAGAAGATCATGCATATGCTAATTAACTATTTTGATAGCCTAAATGGAATTTCTCTGTTCCTTTATGCTATACTTCTAATTGTAGTAGTTGTAACTATACACGACATAGTTCAGCGAAAACACGCTATTAAGCACAACTTCCCCCTCATTGGTAATTTCAGGTACATGCTAGAAAAAATTGGACCTGAACTTCGCCAATATATAGTTGCCAACAACAGAGAAGAACTTCCATTTAACAGAAGTGAACGCTCATGGATTTATGCTTCATCCAAAAAAGAAAATAATTATCAAGGTTTTGGTACAGATAAAGATTTAGTTGCACCAGGACACGTATTTGTAAACCCTAATATGTTTCCTTATGCCGTTAAACCCGGGCATATCAGTTACGAAAACCCCTACTTTGTACCTTGTGCTAAGGTGATTGGTAAGGCTCATAAGAGAAAGTATCCTTACAGACCTTATTCAATTATTAATATCTCGGCGATGAGTTATGGTTCTCTTTCTGCCAGAGCAATAGAATCTCTTAACAAAGGAGCTTTAAAAGTAGGTTGTTACCATAATACAGGCGAAGGAGGACTCTCTCCGTATCATAAACAAGGAGCTGATATAGTTTTCCAAATCGGTACAGCTTATTTTGGAATTAGAGATGAAAATGGAAATTTCTCTCTAGATAAACTGGTAAAACTTGTAGAAGAAAATCCTAATATCAAAATGATAGAGGTTAAGCTTTCGCAAGGGGCAAAACCCGGAAAAGGTGGCGTATTACCAGCTAAAAAAATAAACAAAGAAATCTCACACATTAGAGGAATTCCTATGGGGAAAGATGTGGTTTCTCCTGCTTACCACTCAGCTTTTTCTACCATTCCAGAAATGATCAACTTTATTGAAACCATTGCTCATGCTACTGGTAGACCTGTGGGAATTAAATCTGCGGTGGGAAAATTAGAGATGTGGCACGACCTCGCCACTTACATGGCAGAAACTGGTAAAGGTCCAGACTTTATCACTGTTGATGGTGGCGAAGGAGGAACAGGAGCCGCACCTCCCGCTTTTGCAGACCACGTTTCTCTTCCATTCAACTTCGCTTTTACCAATATTTATAAGATTTTCAGTAAAAAAGGCTTGTCTGATAAAATTGCCTTTATTGCTTCTGGCAAGCTTGGTTTGCCAGCAAATGCATTAAAAGCCATTGCTATGGGTGCAGACTTAATCAATATTGCCAGAGAGGCGATGATGTCTATTGGCTGTATACAAGCACAAGTTTGCCATACCAATAGATGTCCGGCGGGTGTAGCCACTTCTAATAAATGGCTGGCTGCTGGTGTAGACCCTGCTCTTAAATCTGAAAGATTCTACAATTACATAAAAACATTTAGAAAAGAGGTATTAGAAATTACACATGCCTGTGGTTACGAACATCCTTGTCAGGTTACTATGCGAGATGTAGACCTAAGTATGGGCGATAACAATTATACTTTAACCTTGCAACAGTGCTTCGATTACGACAAAGTACCGGTTGAATTTCATGGAATGCAATCTTTAAAAGAATGCGAATACTTGGGTTCTCCGAGAAATAAGTAATGCACAAACCGACTAACTATCATTCTTTCGATCAATTATTAAATTATTTAAACTGCAAACATGAAGAACTACAACAAATTGATTATCACACTTTTATTGAGTGTGTTTTATTCATTCAGCTATGCACAACAAACTTTTATTTATTGTGGAAGCCTAATAGATGGCAAAAGCAATGATGCAATGAAGGAAATGACCATTGTTGTTGAAGACAACAAGATTGTTTCTGTAGAAAAAGGATACAAAAACGCCGGTAAAAAAGACACAGTTATCGATTTAAAAGGGCATACTGTAATGCCAGGTCTTATGGATATGCACGTGCATATCGAAGGGCAAACTAGTCCAACCAGATACATCGACAGATTCAGATTGAACCCAGCAGATGTAGCATTAAAAGCCACTCAATATACTGAAATTACGCTAATGGCTGGTTTCACCACTGTAAGAGACTTAGGTGGCTCAGGTGTAAACATGTCTTTGAGAGATGCGATTACAAAGGGTTTTATTGTTGGGCCTAGAATTTATACGGCTGAAAAATCAATTGCTACTACTGGTGGCCATGCAGACCCTACTAATGGTGTAAAAAGTGATATGATGGGCGACCCGGGACCAAAAGAAGGTGTAATTAACGGTCCAGATGATGCTAGAAAAGCAGTGAGACAGCGCTACAAAAATGGAGCTGATGTAATTAAAATTACTGCTACTGGTGGTGTACTTAGTGTGGCAAGAGATGGAAAACGTCCTCAATTCTCAGACGAAGAATTAAGAGCAATTGTAGAAACCGCGAATGATTATAACATGGTTACAGCAGCGCACGCTCATGGCGACGAAGGTATGAGAAGAGCTGTAGCAGCCGGAATCAACTCAATCGAACATGGTACTTTAATGTCAGAAGAAACGATGGATTTAATGATTGAGAAAGGTACTTACTATGTTCCAACAATTATTGCAGGTAAAACAGCAGAAAAATTCGCCAAAATTGAAGGTTATTACCCAGCTGTAGTTGTACCTAAAGCTTTAGCAATCGGGCCTAAAATTCAAGAAACATTTTCTAAAGCTTATAAAAAAGGTGTAAAAATCGCTTTCGGAACTGATGCTGGTGTTTTCAACCACGGAGACAACTGGATGGAATTCCAATACATGACCGAAGCGGGTATGCCTGCCATGGAAGCTATTAAATCAGCTACTATGTCTGCTGCAACTTTACTTAGAGTTGATGACCAACTAGGCTCAATTGAAGCAGGTAAATTAGCCGACATTATCGCTACTCCGGGTAATCCTTTGGAAAATATAGATGCAATGGGTAACATCACATTCGTAATGAAAGACGGAGTGGTTTACAAAGGAGAATAATAAATTAAATATGTCTAATAAAGATTTAGAAGAAAGTAAAGAAGTTCGCCTCGATTTTGATAAAAGAGGCGGGCTTCTGCCTGTAATTGTTCAGGATATTGATAGCATGGAAATATTGATGCTAGGCTATGCCAACAAAGCTGCTTTTGAAGAAACAGTAAATACGGGTTTGGCCACTTTTTGGAGCACATCCAGAAACGAACTTTGGACAAAAGGCAAAACCTCTGGCGACTATCTAGAGATTAAAGAAATTAGGGTAGATTGCGACCAAGATGCAATTGTCTACCAAGTTCACAGAAAAGGTAGTGGAAGCTGCCACACCAAAAACAGTAAAGGCGAAACCAGAACCTCTTGCTTTTACAGAAAAATTAACCAAGAAAATAAATTGGATTATTTAGAAGGAAATGAATAATCCAATTTTCATTATCTTGTAACCCATCTATTCTTTCAGCAGTACAATACCCTTACAACTTACTCCACACTAAGTCGAACTAACAATTCTTACTTAAGAATTTTGTCGATAACCATAACACACATGTATGAAAATTTTAATAGTAGGCGGCGGGATTGCAGGTCTTGGTTTAGCCAATGTTTTAAATGGCAATAGTGATATAGAGCTTACTGTAATTGAAAAAGAAAGCAAGTGGCACATTGCCGGTTCTGGCTTATACACACCTTACAATGGAGTAAAAGTTTTGGATGATCTTGGTATGGGTGAATTGGCAAGAACAAAAGGATACATTATTTCCCATAGGCTTTTTTTAGATGAAAAAGGGCAAACCATTCTCGATCTTGATTTAGAAGAAATATGGTCTTTTAAAAAACCTTGCTTAGGTATAAATAGAAAAGCGCTCCACGAAGTACTTTTATCTAAGCTAGAAAACTTAAACATCCACTTTAATTGCAGCATCCAACATTTGCAAGAAATAGAGAATCAAGTAAAAGTCACTTTCTCCAATGGGGAAACAGCTATGTTTGATTTGGTTGTAGCTGCGGATGGCATAAACTCTGATACTCGCAAAAGTATAATTGGCAACATACCTTTTAGACTAGATCAACATCAAGTTTGTAGATTACTCATAGACAAACCTGCTAGCATTAATAACTGGACAATGTTTGGCAGTAATGATGGCATTTTTTTAATCATTCCAATTAGTGATGAAATTGCTTATTGCTACATCAGTAATAAGCAAAGTGCTAAACTCTCACAAGAAGAGTTTCTTGAACCTTTTAGAAGTTTTGCAAGTCCAGTATCAGACATCTTAAATAATAAAGAGAATCTAAAAAAAGCCTATTGGAGCAAAGTTGAAGAACTCGCTCCACTTGAAACTTACGGCAAAGGAAGAATAGTTTTAATTGGTGATGCGGCACATGCCATACCACCGTATATGGCGCAAGGTGGTTCCCTAGCTTTAGAAGATGCATATGCTTTAGGAAAAATGATATTAGAAGACAGTAATCGCGATAACTGGGCACAAGCTTTCACCAATAAAAGAAAAGAGAGAGTCGATTGGGTGAGGGCAAGAAATAGAAAGAGGGAGTAATTGGCAAAAGTACCTTTCTGGTTAGCAAAAGTCGGATTAAAATTCACCGGAAAGAAAAACTGGATTAAAGATTACTTCCCTTTGCGAACAGGTGTATAAGCTAATTTTTTGAAGCAACATACAGTGCATGACACATTTCCGGTTAAAAGCTATTTTCTTTAATTTGGCAATTTTTAACCGGAAATTTCCATGAATCAGCCAAGAAGAACTTTTCTAAAAAAAACATCATTAGCAGCAGGAGCACTTATCTCTCCTCTCCCACTTTTTCCTGCTACAGATGAAGAAAGCAAGATTAGCATTCATGTATTTTCCAAGCATTTACAGTTCATCAAATCATTCGATGAGCTCAGTGAGTTTATAGCTTCTTGTGGCTTTGATGGCGCTGATTTAACCATTAAACCAAACGGACATATTCTTCCAGAAGAAGTTGAAGAGAGATTGCCAGAAGCAGTTGCTGCTTTTCAAAAAAATAATCTCAGTATAAAAACCATTACTACAGACATTACCATTGCTGATGACATCAATACTTTTAAAATTCTAAAAGCTGCTAACAAAGTCGGTATTCAATATTACCGCATGGGCTATTTCGAATATCTCGATAATGTAAGCATGCCCGAAAGATTATTAAATCTTAAGCTGAACATCTGGCAGCTTTCTAAAATGAATTCAGATTTTAAAATTCATGGAGCTTACCATAACCATGCAGGTACTATTGTCGGCTCTTCTGTTTGGGATATTTGGGATTTAATTAAAAGTACTTACCCCGAATGGATTGGTTGCCAATTCGATATTAGGAATGCGGTAGTTGAAGGTGGAACCTCTTGGCCAAACGATTTAAAACTCATCCAAGAGTATGTAAAAACAGTAGTGGTGCAAGACTTTAAGTGGGAAAAGAAAGATGGAAAATGGCAGGTAATAAATACCCCTTTGGGAGAAGGTATGGTAGATTTTCCGGCATTTTTTAAGCAATTAAAAAGTATTGGCTTTGCTGGCCCAATCTCACTTCACTTTGAATATCCCGAGCCTGTTGAGAGCAAAATAATGTCTATAACTGAGATTAAAAATAACACAAAAAAAATCTTACAAAGAGATTTACAAAAACTCAAAACTTATCTTCAAGAAGCCGAACTACTCTAACTTATGAAAGCGATTCAATTCCTTATTCTCAATGTTACCTTAATCTCAATTAGCCTATATTCATTTGCTCAAGAAATTCCTGATTTCTACCATCAAATTCCAGACATCAAACCCAAAACACTTTTATACAAAGTAACACCCCAAGATTCTCTTTTTGTAGATGTGTATTATCCGACTGATTTTAAACAAGGAGATAAAAAACCAGCTATTGTGTTTTATTTTGGTGGCGGTTGGGTAAATGGAACTAGAGATCATTTCAAAAAACAAAGTCAGTATTTAGCATCTAAAGGGATGATCTCCATTACTGCTGATTATCGCATCCAATCTATACATAACACAACGCCCATAGAAGCCATGCAAGATGCTCGTTCTGCAATGAGATGGGTGAAACAAAATGCTGAATCATTAGGTATCGATCTTGAAAAACTGGCTGCGGGAGGTGGCTCTGCCGGAGGGCATTTGGCAGCAGTAACCGCTACTTTAGATAATTATGATGATCCCAATGATGATTTAAGCATCAGCACTAAACCAAAAGCATTGGTACTTTTTAACCCAGTGATTGATACTACTCCCAAAGGTTATGGCGCCGAAAAAATGGGAAAAGATAAAAAGAAAGCATCGCCAGCTCGTCATGTAAAAAAAGGACTTCCTCCAACCATTATCTTTCACGGAACAGCAGATGTAACTGTGCCCTTCGAAAATGTAAAGCGATTTGAACAATTGATGATTAAAAAAGGAAACGAATGTGTGTTAATACCATTCGAAGGTCAAGCTCATGGCTTTTTTAACTACAAAGAAGGAAATGAAAAGTATTTTGAGGAAACTGTAAAAAGAATGGAGACTTTCCTCAGAGAGAAGGGCTATTTGAGTAAATAAAACTCAAGCGGCTAAAGGTAAAATTTCTAGATTTGAGGCAAAAAAAAGAGGAAAATGATCTTTCTGATGTTTCATTTTCCTCGTATAAGTTTTCTTGCTTTTTACCACCCGCGTTTTCAGGGTATTGGAAGCTGCGACTTTCATCGATTGTAAATTCGATTGATTGTTTTTCTTTTTCTTCTTTTTTGCCATTTTACATTAAATTTTACTAAAACTCAACAAACACGATAATCATGTTCATTAGTTCATACGCTAAAAATTATTTACAAAGTTACATTTTTTATCTTTTTTGTCTATTTAACTTATTCATTTTTAACAATTCTCATGCTCAAAGCTCAGATAAAACCTATTTACTAAAAGGCGATAGAGTTTTTGATGGTGAAGAAATGCACGAAGGTTGGGTAGTAGCTGTACAGGGAAATGAGATTATTTACACTGGCGAAGCATCGGGCTTTAAAGCAAAAAAAGGTACAGAAGAAATTAGTTTGGCTGGTACTACCCTACTACCCGGTATGATTGAAGGGCACTCCCATTTATTTCTACATCCATACAACGAAGTTTCTTGGAACGATCAAGTACTTAAAGAATCATTTACAGAAAGAGTAGCTAGAGCTACTGTACATGCAAAAAACACACTTGATGCAGGCTTTACTACAGTGAGAGATTTAGGCTCAGAAGGTGCTGATTATGTAGATGCTGGCTTGAAAAAAGCCATAGAAAAAGGCATTATTCCCGGCCCAAGAATGATTATAGCTACCAAAGCGATTGTAGCCACCGGCAGTTATGGTCCTAAAGGCTTTCATCCTTATGTAGATGTGCCACTTGGTGCAGAAGAAGCCGACGGTTACGACAATATTATTAAAGTTGTAAGAGACCAAATCGGAAAAGGTGCAGATGTAATTAAAGTTTATGCCGATTACAGATGGGGAGCAAATGGCGAGGCAATGCCTACCTTTTTAGAAGAAGAAATGGCTTTAATGGTAAAAGTGGCAAACTCAAGTGGTAGAGATGTAGTTGCCCATGCTTCTACAGCAGAAGGAATGCGAAGAGCAATTATGGCAGGTGTAAAAACCATAGAACACGGAGATAGCGGCACTAAAGAAGTATTCGAATTAATGAAGGAAAAAGGCGTAGCTTTCTGCCCAACACTTGCTGCTGGCGATGCTATTCAGCAATATAATGGTTGGAAAAAAGGAACTGAACCAGACCCAGCAAGAATTGTAAACAAAAAGAAAACCTTTAAACTAGCACTCGATGCTGGAGTAACAATAGTGGCCGGTGGTGATGTTGGGGTTTTCACCCATGGTGATAATGCACGCGAACTAGAAATGATGGTAGAATATGGAATGGATGAAGCTGAAGTACTCAAATCTGTAACTTCTGTAAATGCACAAGTTTTTGGCCTTGATAAACTCGGTCAACTAAAATCAGGCATGTTGGCAGACATTATCGCAGTTGAAGGCAATCCGATGGATAATATCTCTACGCTTAGAAAAGTAAAACTCGTAATGAAAGACGGAGAAATCCATAAAAAGTAATTTTAAATTCTTGAACCTGCCTTATAAAATGGCAGGTTCTGTTTTTTAGCAAGCCCCAATTCTTTAAAAAGTCCAAAAAAAAGCGTATCATTAGATAGTGTTTAATTGAAAATGATATAAACTTTTGGATATATGGGTGTTAAAGGTGTTAGAGTTGCGCGTACACAAGAAGAGCTCAATGGTTTTACACGAAACCTATTAAAAGACGTTCAGGCACTTGAAAGAATGCTCAACGAAGACCTCTTTGATAAAGAAGAAATTAAAATTGGTGCTGAGCAAGAGATTTGCCTCATCGACGAAAACTTTAAACCTGCTCCCCGCTCAATGGAGCTTTTAAAGCAACTTAAACACCCAAGCTTTACAACCGAACTCGCCAAGTTTAATCTGGAAGCCAATTTAAAACCTGTTCCATTTAAAGACGATTGCTTCACAAGAATGGAAACAGAGCTTAACGATTTGCTCAACATCCTTAAAAACGCTGCCAAAGGTATGGACATCTCGCCTGTTCTAACTGGCATATTACCCACTATAAGAAAGTTTGATTTAGAAGAAAACAACCTCACTCCAATAGATCGTTACTACGCTTTAATTGAAGCCATTGAGAAGTTACGAGGCAAAGTATATGAGCTAAGATTAGAAGGTGTAGATGAGCTCAACATCAAACATCATTCAGCTTTGGTAGAAGCTTGCAATACAAGTTTTCAAGTGCACTTGCAAGTAGCTCCTGACGACTTTGTAGAAAAGTACAATACCGCGATGGCAATCGCTGCTCCAGTAATGGCGATTAGCTCAAACTCTCCTATGCTTTTTGGTAAAAGACTATGGAACGAAACCAGAATAGCACTTTTTCAGCAATCAATAGATACTCGTGTTACAGGTGAGCACCTTCGCTATACAAGCCCAAGAGTTACTTTTGGCAATCACTGGTTAAAAAGCTCGATACTAGAACTGATTAGAGAAGACATTGTACGCTTTAAAGTATTGCTGATGTCTGATGTAGAAGAAGATGTTAAGCGCTGTTTAGATGAAGGTATTACGCCAAAACTCATCGCCCTAAATATTCATAATTCTACAGTTTATAGATGGAATCGCCCATGCTACGGCATTTCACCTAATGGCAAACCTCATTTGCGTATAGAAAACAGAATTCTTCCTGCTGGCCCTTCTGTAATTGATGAGGTGGCTAACTCTGCTTTTTGGTTGGGTTTAATGAACGGACTTGGCGATGTTTATCCAAACCTCACCAGACGTTTTGAGTTTGACGATGCGAAATCTAATTTTATTAAAGCAGCTAAGCTTGGTTTAGGCTCAAAATACTATTGGGTAGACCAACAAACAATCAACGATACAGAACTCATCGAAAAAGAACTCCTTCCTATTGCCAGAGAAGGATTAGCAAAAGCAGGAGTTCATAAATCTGAGATTGACAAATACCTCGATATAATTGCAGAAAGAAACGAAACCCACCGAACAGGTTCCCGCTGGATTCTAGAATCTTATTCTAAACTGGTTAAAAACTCATCTAAAGAAGAAGCCACTACTGCTTTGGTAGCCAGCATGTTACGCAATCAAAACAATAGCACTCCTGTAAGCAAATGGGATTTGGCTCATGCTGACGATTTAAATGAATGGTCGCACTCTGCTTTTTTGGTGGAAGAGTTTATGACCACCGATTTGTTCACCGTAAGCAAAGATGACATACCTGAGTTTAGTGCAGATATGATGGATTGGCAACAACTCAGATACTTACCCATCGAAAATGAAGAAGGTGATTTAATCGGATTAATCACACACCGAGAGCTTTTGCGCTACTTTGCAGAATGCTACAAAGACGGTATGAAAAACCCGAGAAGATTGGATGAAATCATGATTAAAGATCCGGTAACTATACAACCAGAGCAAACAATTGTGGAAGCCATGGAAATTATGATGGAGCACAAAATTGGCTGCTTGCCAGTTGTAAATAATGGAAAACTCGTGGGTCTTATTACCGAAGCCAACTTCTTAAATATTACCGCAAGCCTGCTTAAAAGGCTTAAAAGAAAGAAAGCCAAAGCAATTCTTAAATTATCTGTAAACGATAAAGAACCCCAGAAAGAAATAGAAGAAGAACCAAGTGAATAAGAGTTTAATCCAACTGCTCTTTTAAATCAGTTAGCATATTCATATAGTTGATGTAGGCATCATAATTTGTTTTAAATGGAGATTTAAAAATCAAATCTTCATTATTATGAAGCATCCAATGGAAGTGCTCTGCCTGAGAAAACCACTCAATATTGCTTTTTAATGAGCTACTGTTGCTGTGATGCAGATTAGCTAGATGCGAAATCTCTTTCAAAAAAGCCAATGCATCTTCTTGTAGATGATTAATTGGCATTGACTCTCTAAAGTTCTTGCTCATTTTCTTCCTTAAAAAGATAGCTTCTATAGGTTTTTGATTTGCCTCCATAGATACTACTTTGTCTAAAGAAATACATCTAATTTCCATCTCTTCAATAATCTCCTCATCATCACTATTTACAATAAAATGATTATCAAAACCCGGACTTATCACTTCATGCAAATCTGTATTTACATTACCATTTGCATGAGTAACTTTATTGAGTGCAGGAAATTTCCAGTCGCTAATAACCCAGTTCTTAATGCCTTCTATTTTGGTAATTATTTCAGAAAAAGACATACTTATCGCCCCTAAAAAACTAGATGTAACGATAATATTGACTGTATAAGAGCTAGATAGGTTAAAAATAGTTTTTTGAACTTCAGGCAAAGTTCTTAAAAGTTTTTTGGCTTCTTTTTCGAGCTTTTTTTCAGAAAAATACTGGTGGTAATGACCAATTCTGCTAAATGGGTATACAGTTGGTTCTGGCGCTTGATGAATTACTATATATAAATTCTTAATTAGACTAATGGTTTTTAATTTACTTGGTCTAGCTTATCTACAAAATATAATGGATTTTCGCGAAGTTTAAGATAGGCTTTCTCCCATAGTGCTACAGCATCAATTAAAAAAACCTCAGCAGAAAGTACCCTGCCTTTTTTCAATTCTCTTTTAGATAAGAGATTCGCGACTCTGTCGTATCGTTGTTCGTATCCTTTGAAGTTATGTCTCCTCACTAATTTATCCATCGTGATTCCATTGCTTATGATTTTAAAATTCACATAATCTTCAAAGAGGTAAGGAGGTTCCAGTAATTCTTCTACTGCATGCATGGAGGTGTTTGGCTTGAGTCCACAACCGATAAAGAGAATTTTACCACCATACTTGGGTAACAATCTAAATGGGGAGTTTTCTCCAACTGGCGTGTCGTCAAGATGATGCTTTTCAAGTAATTCCTTAGCCATTCTTCCTAAGCCACAAACCGAATGTGTGGGTGAAAGGCTTCTATATGTACCTGGCATCGTTCTAAAATATTCAGATATTGCACCAACATCTGATGGGGTTTCTTGTCTATTAAATACGGGGTTTTCTTTATTTACTATATCATAAGTGAGTGAAGGCACTAAAAGGGTTCCGCTTTTTCCTATTGCTTTAATTACTCCATCTATAATCGTTTTGGGATGCTGCGGTATTCTGCTCAATGACTTAAGCGAAGCGTGCAACATTACTATATCTCCTTCCTGAAGGCCAGTTAGTTTTAATTGCATACTGATCTTCTCGGCAAGATCAACGGCTAATGTAGGAGTTAACATAGGAAATGAAACTAATTATGGTAGTAAAACACTTAAAAATTACCAGATCATCAGTCGATGATACTTAAGGCTAAATTCTTTTGTAAAAAAATTCGCTGTTAATCTAAATACAAAAAGGCAATATATCAGGAAACAAATGCCTAATGCTTTTAGAAATTTAAAACTTTTTACTTAAAAACCTTTAGATCACTGTGTATTTCTTTCGTAAATTAAAAAAAAATCTGGATAATTGGTATCAGTAACAACTATCCACTCGTAAATAATTGAATA
The DNA here is from genome assembly GCA_002729595.1 of Thalassovita sp. Lineage (GTDB taxonomy): Bacteria > Bacteroidota > Bacteroidia > Cytophagales > Flammeovirgaceae > Chondrinema. The sequence goes on from PBYL01000021.1 coordinate 17,086, forward strand.
TTTAATTCTAGAAAAGAATTTTTTTTAACTGACTATCTTTTAATTTACTTAGCACTTTAAGCATCATTTTCTAAATATGAATAAAAATTTCACTATACTATATGTTGATGACGAACAGCAGAATCTAATTAGTTTTAAAGCTGCTTTTAGAAGAGAATATAAAGTTTTAACTGCGCTGAGTGGACAAGAAGCTATTGAAATCTTAAAAGAAAATGACGTACAGTTAATTATTAGTGACCAACGTATGCCTGAGATGACAGGTGTTGAGTTTCTAGAAAACATTCTGCCTGTTTACCCAGACGCAATTAGAATGATATTAACTGGCTTTAGTGATGTTGAAGCCATTATTGATGCGATTAATAAGGGAAAAGTATTCCGATATATTACAAAACCTTGGGATGAAAATGAGCTGCGCATGACCATAGAGAATGCCAAGACACTTTTTCATTTGCAGGTTAAAAATAAATCTTTGGTAGATCAGCTTCAGATTAAAGTGCAGGAGCAAGAAAAAACCCTGAAGCTTTTTATGAAGTATGTGCCTGAACCTGTAGTTCAGAAAGCCCTGAGCGACACTGGTGATTCTATTTTTGAAGGTGAAGTTAGAAACATTACTGTGCTATTTTGCGACATTAGAGGCTTTACAAGTATGAGCGAAGACATGACTCCTAAAGAAGTCGTTTCATTCCTCAATCACTATTATTCTATAATGAGTGATGTGATAAAGCGACACAATGGCGTGGTGAATCAGTTTGTTGGAGATGAAATTTTCTCAGTTTTTGGTGCCCCAGTTGCCTATCCCAACAATGAGGAAAATGCTGTTTTTTGTGCCATCGAAATGATGACCAAGCTCGAACAATTGAATGAGTTATACAAAGACAAATTACCTGCTCCTGTAGGTATGGGCATTGGCATCAATTCAGGTGAAGTGGTTGCCGGAAACTTAGGCTCAGAAGATAAGATAGAATATTCAGTAACTGGTGATACTGTAAACACCGGTAAACGAATTGAAATGCTTACCAAAGATACCCCAAACACCATACTTCTTAGCGATACAGTTTATGAGAAAACCAAAGATGTAGTAACTACAAAAGAGTGGGAACCAGTAGCTGTAAAAGGTAAGAAAGAAAAAATTGTAGTCTACGAAGTATTAAGTAAGATATAATTTAAGCACTAAATTTTTGAAAGAATTTTAATGCAATAAGGTACTATTCTAAAGTTGATAGAGTTGATTATTTAATTAAACTTTTTAAACTAAATAGCCTTATTATGGTGTTAAATTTTTTATTTTCGATCCTACTCACACTTAATTCTTCTACAGTAACTGATCGTGTTTATTGGCATGAGGGGGCTGTAACGCTAAAAAATAATCTTTCTCTTACTGGTGAAATCAGCTTTAACGAAGATCATACAGAGATCAAATACAAATCTGCTCTCTACGAGAAAACCTTTATGTTAAATGAGCTGGCAGCTTTCACTTTTACCGATTACGAATTGGGCATAGAAAGATATTTTATTACTGAGGCAGAAGAAGAAAAAACAGCCTTGTACGAAGTAATTGTAGAAGGAAGATTACCAGTTTACAGAAAACTAAGAGAAGAATTAGACAATCCTTTTAGTAATTCACTTACAGAAGAAGACTATGACTTTTTTATAAAAAAGGAAAATGAACTGGTAAAGATTAGAGATTTCGAGACTAAAATTCTACCTAAAATCACTTGGGAGTTTCCTTTTGAGATAAGAAATTTTGTATACACATATAACCTCAAAATAAAAATTACTGGTCATATCGTGTTGATAATGCAGCACTACAATGCATTAACTTCACCAAATATTGATCATTCGCGTGTACAAAAACTGCTTTCAACTAGATAGTTGAAAGCAGTTTTTCATTTATGAATATCTTTAAATCGCTTAGTTGTTTCTCTTTGGTGGAGTTAAAAACAGCGTGATACCTCCATACATACCACCCGGTATCTGAGATTTTACAATGGTATCTCTGTTACTACCTGAAAAATATCTGTTAAAGTCGAAACCAATATTCTTTCTGTAACCAGCATCTACACTCATCCAAAGTATAGAGAATATTTGTCGCTGATAAGATAAGCCGAATTTGATTTCAGATACCTCCATTCTTAAGTCTTCTACCCTATTCGCACTTAACTCTACATCTGGAATGTAATATCTACTTCCATCAAGCTCAGAAACTAAAACTGCCAAAGATTTTTCATTAAAGTTATATCTTAAAGCAGCTCTTTTTGGTAGTAAAGCTTCAATTCCCCACTTTTCATTAAAGTTGTGGTTATAAAGCATTACCGGATATACCGATTTAACATTTAAAGAATTGCTATAATTTACACCAAAACCCATTTCAGTATTCTCATTTTTTCTAATACCGAACAAGGCAGATACATTCCAATTTAGAAAATTGCTATTGGTTTCACTTAACTTTTTAAATGCACCGCTATAATTAATAGCACCTCTTACAACTACATATTTATTTCCTCTGAATGGTTTTAACATTATGAGATCTGTGCCCATAACTTTCATATTCAGATTATTAATATTCTTATACAGACTGTATTCCAGTTCCTCAGGATCATCAAATTTTATTTCTTCCTTTTGGTATTTAAAACCAATTACTGCTTTAAATCCATCAGAATTCCACAAAGGCGCTCGAAGCTTTGCTTTTAACACACTTTGGTGCTCAACATCAGAAGAAGCATCACCAATTTCATCTTCAGGGGAATCCGAAGCCAAATGATACTCCGGAATAATAGAACGTTCAAAAGAAATACCTCTACTAGGCGCCATACCTTTTAGACCGGTTTGGCAAAAATCTCTCTGCAACCAATTTACAGTACTTTGTTGGGCTTTAAGCGTTAAGTGCGCTAAAAGTGCAAGTATGCAACAAAATGTGTACTTGTGAATAGTGTTATCAGACTGTTTCTTTCCCATATTAAAATATATAAGCTGTAGCCTTGTGGTTATTTTTTACAGAATGCTTTCTAAATTTGCCTAACACGCTTCTTAAAATAAGGTTCATAAAAAACTGCAGCGATAGTGCATTTAAATGTTAAAAAACTAAAAATTGATGTGAGATTTAACCTTGAATAGCCTATAAATTTACGAAATATTCTTGAAATGTTAACAAAATTTCTCACAACACCAAATTAAAATAAAAACTAACTGTAATTTTAATGTCGTCAGATTCAAAATTTTATCAGAAACTTGTTATCAAAATTGGTTCCAATGTACTTACAAACGATAAAGGCCTCCCCGACTTACCCACCTTGCAATCTCTGGTAAAACAGATAGCTGCAATTAAAAAAGCAGGCATTCAGGTAATTGTGGTTTCATCTGGTGCTGTAGCTGCTGGCAGAAGTGTTTACAAGAGCAAAAACAAACTCGGCCCCATTGCTCAAAAGCAACTTTTTGCCGCTTTAGGGCAAGTGAAACTGATGGAGCATTACAGTAATTTTTTTAAGCAAGAAGATTTTTTATGTGCTCAGGTATTGGTTACTAAAGAAGATTTTAGAGACAGAAAGCATTACCTGAACATGAAGAACTGTTTAAGCACTTTGCTCGAAAACCAGATAGTGCCAATTGTTAATGAGAACGATGTAATATCTGTTACGGAATTAATGTTCACTGATAACGATGAATTG
>PBYL01000001.1 GCA_002729595.1 Thalassovita sp.
TTTGTAAATGAAAATCACTTTTAGGCATTTCACCTTTTAATACCTCTTTTATAAAAGTTGAATTTAACTCACCAATAAGAATACAATTGCTTTTAATTTGGGTTAAATCTGTAATGATTTGAGGTTTTTGAGAAGTGAGAGTCTCAATGTCTTTTGCCAGTAGATAAGCTGCAATTGAATCAAGAGAAGAACCTTCGGGATTAAAAGCAATGGCTGAGACTTGCTTCTCAGCATAAACTTCAAAAGTATTAAAATTGATTGTTTGATCTTGGCAAAAAGCAGTTTGATAGGTTAAAGTTAAAATGGCAATAAGTAAATATTTCTTGATCATTTGTGATGTATAATTAGATTTCATTTTCATATCTAGATGAAGTTAATGTAATTTTTAAATTATCACATTCCCTCATAGATATCAAGCAATTGCGCTATATAATGTAGTGCTGATTAATGTGGGTATATACTGAAAATATTTTAATGTTTTATTTGATATAACTACCTAATTATCACATTAAGAGGAGATTCGTAGGCGTGTTTGATTTTGATCTCGTCTCCTACTTTTAATTGGTTCTCAAATTTAGCTTTATATTCAGCCGGTTGAAAATCAAACTTTTGGGAGTAGCTTTTGCCATTAAAATCGTAGTCTGCTATAATCTGGTAATAGGTTACTCGATGGCTGTTTTTTTCATTTATTACGTAATTTACATAATCTATTGACTTCACTATTGCAGTATTTTCTACTCCATTCTTTTCTATATCTTCGTTTTTATTATGCTCCACATAAAACAGCACACCCATAATCAACACAACTAATCCTACAATTTTTAGCATCAACGGTTTGCCTTTTTTAGTTTCTGTTTCTTCGTGCTTAACGTCCTTCTTTTTCATATATCAATTCATCTTTGAACTTCAAGTATGATGAAAAGATATCTAAAATGAGTTTAAAATCATAAGTGTTAGCACCCTTGAAAAATTACTTTTCATAAAACTCTTACAAAGAACTAGTTAAACTTTTGTCGGAAAGCTAGAGGTGATTGTTGAGTTTTTGCTTTAAACAATTTACTGAAAGATTGCGGATGTTCAAATCCTAACTTATAAGCGATTTCTGAAATTGAAAGAGAAGTTGAACTCAACAAATCCTTAGAATACTCAAGAATTTTATTCTGAATATATTGCTGAGTATTATACCCAGTTAATGAGCGTAACATATCACTCAGATACCGTTGTGAAACATTCAATTGCTCACTTATAAATTGAACAGACGGCAAGCCATTAACTAAACCTTGATCATTTGATATATACTCATCAATTAAAGAATCTAGTCGATTTATAATTTCATGATTTACAACTTTTCGAGTTATGAACTGGCGATTATAATAGCGATTACTGTAATTTAATAAGAGTTCTATCTGCGATACTAACACATCTTGACTGTACTGATCGATATTCGTTTCTATTTCAAGACCAATGGAATTAAACACATTTTGTACAATGTCTTTCTCTTTAGCCGATAGAAAAAGTGCTTCTGATACAGAATAAGAGAAAAAACCATATTGATTGATAGTTTTACCTAATGGATAATTTCTGATAAAATCTGGATGAAAGTACAATACATATCCTTCATAGCTTTCAGTAGTATCAGGTGTAAAAACAACTTGTTTGGGTTTAAGAAAAGCCAAGCCACCCTCTTCAAAGTCGTAATATCCTTGACCATATTTAACTTGTCCTCTAAACTCATTTTTAAATGAAACTTTATAAAAATCTAGACTAACTTTTGCTCCATTTCGCAAGTTCTCAGTTTGTACTTTGCTGTAATCTACCAAAGCTATTAATGGATGAGATGGAGCTGGTAATCTTAAATCTCTTAGCAATTGTGAAATGCTTTTGAAATGATATTTATTTTCTTCTTGCTTCATATTTGCAACATCTAATTCTGAACAGCAGGACGAATAACAATATCACCCACTTCAACCTCTCTCGGTTGGCTTATTGCATAAATTGCAGCATTTGCTATGGCTTCAGGAGGAATGGCTATTGCCTCCATTCTAGTCTGTGCGGCAATTTTCATCTCTTCATTTTTCAAATTGTTTACAAAACTAGTTTTAACAAAACCAGGCGAAATACCAGTAATGCGTATGTTCCCATCAGACTCTTGACGGAAGGCTTCTGTAATTGTACGAACTGCATTTTTTGTTCCTGCATAAACACCTTGCATAGGTACAATTTTAATTCCTGATGTGGATATGATATTAACTATGTGCCCTGATTGTTGTTTTTTGAAAATAGGAATCGCTGCTGCCATTCCGTATAAAACACCTTTTAGGTTTACATCAATCATTTCATCCCAACCTTCAATATCCAATTCATCAATCCGACTAATTTCACTATAGCCAGCATTATTTATTATCACATCTAACTTACCATATTCTTCAATTGCTAGATTCACTAATTGAGCTAGATCAGATTTATTTTTCACGTTTACTGACTTGTAAACTACATATCCTCCCTCTTTCTTAATTTTTTCAGCAATCTCTTTTAACTTTTCTATTCTACGAGCACCTAAAACTACCTTAACTCCATTTTTTGCCAGTTCTGTGGCAATGGCTTTACCAATACCACTACTCGCTCCTGTAATTGCTACTACTTTATCTTTAATTCGGCTTTGCATAAACATTAGTATTTAATTATGCAGCAAAGTACCCTCTTATCTAAATGATAAAAGTAGTCAGATTGGTAAATGATGTAGTTAGATTAGTATCTCATAAAGTATTTCTAAAAAAGATGAGCTTATCAATTAAAAGACTTCCTGAATTCTACTGGTGAATATTTGGTCTTAGTTTTAAAGAATTTGCTGAAAGATTGAGAATGCTCGAAGCCTAATTCGTAGGCGATCTCTCCTACTGAAAGATTACTTGTAGAGAGTTTTTCTTTTGCCTTTTCTACCAGTTTATTTTGAATGTGTTGCTGTGCGTTCTGTCCAGTAAGTGAGCGCAACATATCACTTAAATAACTTGGCGAAATATTTAAACAATCTGCCAGATATTGAACGGATGGCAAACCTTGATCTAATGATTTCTGCTCATCGAAATATGTATCTAAAATCTCTTCCAATTTTTGCAACATGGTATTGCTCACCGTTTTGCGAGTGATGAATTGCCTTTTATAAAATCGATTGGCATAATTTAATAAAAGCTCAATTTGAGAAACAATTACATCTTGACTAAATTCATCAATTCTACTATTCAATTCATCTTCAATTATTCGGAAAATGGAAAGAATTGTAGCTTTCTCTTTTTCAGATAGATGTAAAGCTTCATTCGCAGTATATGCAAAGTAATTGTATTGCTTAATCTTTTTGGCAATGGGATAATTAAGTAAAAAGTCAGGATGAATCAGTAAGCTAATCTGTTGCTGAGTGCATAGTGGTGCATCTGCATCTTGAGAGGTCTCATTTCTTCCAATTATTTGATTGGGAGCAGCAAATAGCATCCCTCCTTCATTAAAATCGAAGAAAGTCTGACCATACTTTAATGAACCGCCCATGTTTGGTCGAAAAGATATCTTATAAAAATTTAATACATGATCATGTTTGGGTGGTTGAAACGACAATAAATTATCAACACCATTCATCATTGTAATTAATGGATGTTGGGGAGCAGGCATACCAAATGCACTCATTGCTTCAGATAGCGAGTCAAACCTTTGTGGAACACGTTCATTTTTTTTCATAAGTGCGTATGTTGTCAAATACAATTCTTAAAATGAATTTTTTAATAGTTTATTTAAACACAAAATCAACCGGTACAATTTCACTCATACCGATTGATGCTAAAATTTATCCTTGTGCTGCGTCAGCAACTGCTTTCCAAGTTTCCCAAGTTTTTAATCTTTGTGCATAAGCTTCCTTTATCTCTGGCAAATTATTCTTACCTAAGAATAATCTCAATGGCGGCTGTTCAGCATCTACCACTTTAAAAATAGCTTCTGGTGTAGCTTTTGGATCACCTTGTTCTATATTTTTTAAGTTTCCTATAAACTGCGTTTTTAAAGTGTCGTACTCCGCTAAGCTTTGCGAAAACTTTAAAGAATCTTGGCTACCAAATTCTGTAGCATAAGCTCCTGGTTCTATCATAGTAACATCTATTCCAAATGGCTTTACTTCTATTGCCAAACTTTCGTGAATTGCCTCAAATGCCCATTTAGATGAACAATAATAACCTATTACTGGATAAGCCAAATGACCAAGACCACTCGATACTCCCAGAATATGCCCGTAACCTTGTTCTCGCAAAAGCGGTAAAACAGCCTGAATTACTGAAACTGTACCTAAAACATTTGTTTCATACAATGCACGAATCTCATCTGCATTTGCTTCTTCAATGGTTCCAACAAGTGAATAACCTGCATTATTCAATACAATATCTAACCTGCCAAAATATTCATTAGCAGCTTCTACCGCAGATTTTACTTGATCTGGTTGTGTTACATCCATCTCTAAAGTCAATACTTGCTTGCCATATTTTTCTTTTAAGTCTGCGATACTTTCAAACTTTCTGGCTGTTGCAACTACTTTGTCACCTCTTTCTAATGCCACTTCTGTCCAAATTCTCCCGAAACCACGAGAAGAACCTGTTATAAACCATACTTTTTCTGTATTGCTAGCTTCGCTTTTTTCATTTTGATGTGCCATATAAAATCATTTAAATTAGTAATGGCACAAATATCTGCGGATGGATTTTTCTTTTTGTAGCCTTATTGAGGAAGCTTGTAGCTAGATCGAGTAAGTTGAAAAATATGGCAACTTTATCTCTATTTACATTTCATCTGGTAATCTTAATTTGCCTTTTGCATTCAGTTGATTTATCACTTTTTCGGCTAACCAAAACTCCATATTTTCATAGGGATTCCAACCTAGTTTCTGTAAACCGTTTCCAATTTTAAATGAAAAAGTTGGTGTCCAAAAAGCTTTTATTAATTCTTCTCTTGACTCAAAATCATTAAAATCTTCATCTAAAATAAACCTTATTCCCTTTTTCGATATTCTTAAAGCTTGAGCTTCTCCTGAACCCCCACCTATTAAGATATCACCCACTTCTCCATCAAAACTCTTTTCATTTTTAGGTATCGATTCTAAAAGTTGATAAATAGCTATATTCTTTGTTGGATTTCCAAATACCAAATCAAAATCACTTGGGCAGTTGAAAAAATCTAATAATTCGTGTCTATATTGATCGATTGCAGCCATTTAGTTTACAAGGTATATTTCTATTGATGCTTTATCAAAACTACATTCTATAAAAAACATAAGATAATTGAGTTATATGGTTAATAGAATAAATCACCCCTTCTCTAAAATCCGTCTGTGGTAATTGATTTGCCCTAAATGATAATTTAAGTGAGAATGTAAGTGCATGAGTGTAAATCCCATTCCTGTTTCTTTTTCCCAAATAATTATCGGAAAGTTGCCTTTTAAGTCCTCTTCTGTTAGCTGGCTTAAACCATCACTTACCACTTCAATCGTTTCATCTATTTGCTTGTAAATTTCTTCTCTATCTACAAATTTCGCTGAAAACTCAAGTTCTCTTTGTCTTATATATGTTGTTTTAGCTAAGCCATTTCCAATATAAGTTTTGAGGTTTCCAATTAAATGAAGGCACAAGTTTCCGCCTGAATTACTAATCGAGTTTTCTATTTTCCATATAGTAGAATCATCTTGATAAAGAGACAATTCGTGTTTCAACTTTTTTAAATCTCTATTGAATAATTCCTTAAGTGATTCAATCATCATGACATTTTTAGTGTGAGAAAGATTATCCAATCTAGTAAAGTTTTCAGATTGATGTATAGATTAAATGATTAAAGTAAAAACCAAGAATCTAAAATTTATGATTTGTTCCTATTATTGCAGCTTAGTTAAAATACAATTGGCGTTATCTATTCTCGCGAAATAAAAAGTGGACAAACAAATATGGATAGTAAGGAATTGATAATTCTTGGAGAAAAAATTAAACCGGGTGAAAGTAAAAAGCTGAATCTCAACATGGCTCGTCTTTTTACAAATACATTAATTGAGGTACCAGTTTATATTGAATCTTCAAAAAATCCCGGTCCAACAGTACTCATCACCTCAGGCATACATGGTGACGAGATAAATGGAATGGAAATAGTGAGGCAGGTTATTGCTAAGAAAATTAATATTCCTAAGCGAGGCACTATCATTTGTATTCCTGTTATCAATGTATTTGGGTTTATCAATATGTCTAGAACTTTTCCTGATGGTAGAGATCTAAACAGAGTGTTTCCTGGTAGCTTAAAAGGCTCTCTTGCTAGCCGATTTGCACACCATTTCGTGACTGGTATTTTGCCAAATATTGACTTATGTCTGGATTTCCATACAGGTGGTGGACAGAGGTTGAATGCTTCTCAAATAAGGATTGAAAAGGGCGATAAGGAATTAAAAAAATATGCTGATATTTTTAATGCGCCATTTACGGTGTATTCTAAAAATATCCCTAAATCTTTTCGCTCAACTTGTAAAAAAATGGGCATACCGATCTTACTAAATGAAAGCTGTAAAGCATTACAATCTGATAAGGCAATGGCCAAGGATGCTGTAGGTGGAATTATGCGCATATTAGATCATTTAGATATGCTGAATAAAAAATTCACGGCACCTGAACCGCAGCTAAAAAATATTGTAATTTCAGAAACTAGATGGATACGGGCAAGCAGATCGGGCTTTTTGCATCCTAAAATTGCCATACATGATTTTGTGAAGAAAGGAGATAAAATCGCGACAATTGCTAGTCCTTATGGCGATTCAAGGCAAGTTATTAAGGCTCCAAATGATGGATATGTGATTAATGTGAATGAAGCGCCTATGATTTACCAAGGTGATGCAATTTTCCATATTTCGACTAAGATCGAAAAAAGAGAATAGAACTATGTTGAAAAGCCACGATTTGGCTTTTGAATGACATATATTTTATACTATAAAAAAAAGCCATTTGATTCGAATAAAAATTCGAATCAAATGGCTTTTAATTTTTGATAGCTAAAAGCTAATTAATACCCTTCATTTTGGATTAAATAGCTTTCTACGTTAGATGCTCCGTCAATCGCGTTTTGTGGGATTGGGAACAATCTATGGTGTGGATCGCTGTCTGTTTTTTCTGTCCAAGAATCTTCGTAGTGACCAAATCGGATCTGGTCTCCTCTTCTGAAACCTTCCCAGTATAACTCAAATCCACGCTCTCTGTAAAGTATCTCCAAATCAATTGCAGTAAGGGCTGCTGGAATTGGCTCACGAGCTGTTCTTGATGTTCTTACTGTGTTTACATCACTCAATGCACCTGTGTTGTCTCCTGTTCTTAATTTAGCTTCCGCACGCATTAAGAAAATTTCTGCATAGCGCATCATTACCAAATCTACNCTGCTATAGTTGTTNCCATTTGGTGAAGTGTGGCTAAANTGATATTTAGAAACTCGGAATCCTTTTGAGTGTAATCTNCCTTCNTTNGTAAAGTCAACTTGCANNTCATGGTTCACATAACCAACATCTTTGTCCGGTCCATTACCTTTGGTTTGCTTTACAGGATAAATTCTATATCCCTCATCACAAGTGTAAAAAGAACCATTGTCATCTTTTCTTGGCCCCCAAATCACACCACGAATAATACCTCTGTTAATTTCGAAATCTTCGGCTGCCATGCAGTAGAAATGGTCTTCATCATTTAAAGGTGAAAATCCTGTTAAGTCTTGTAGAGCTTCTGGAATGATCTGGTTTTCTTTGTAGAATCTAGAGTCAGCTTCTGCTGGATCTACATCTCCATAAGCATCTACCCAAGTCTGATAGAAGTCTGAAGTAATAGCAGGACCATCGGTACCATCTGCACTTGGGAACTCAGGTCTTGGAAACCAAGAGCCAGCAAGCGACCAATAAGCCCAACGGCTATGTTCTCTGTTTAAAACACCTCTTTGGTCTAAAGCAAAAATCAACTCTGGATTATCGTGGTTTTCATCATTGAAAAGGTCAAAGTATTCTGGCGAAAATGAGTAAGCTCCTGAATTGATAATATTATCAGTATAGGTAATCACATTCGCCATATCTTGCGCAGTAAAATCAGGTGTGCCATAAGGATCGCGATAAACAGCTGCGTTCAAGTTTAATCTCGCTAAAAATCCCCAAACAGTTGCTTGGTTTATTCTTCCAGGACCTTTGGTGGTGTTGATCACATCAACTACAGAAAGTAGCTCGCTTTCGATATAATCAATTGCTTCTTGCGTTCTCAAAATTTCAGAAAGCTCATCTGAAGATTCTTTTTTGAATGCAATTCCCCAGCTATCTAACATCAACATGTTTAGATACGCTCTCAAAGCAATCATTTCATACAATGCTCCTTCTGCTTCAGTGTTACCACTTTCTGCCAATGGAGTAAGTACTTCTATAGCTGAAAGTGCTCTAGAGATATTAACTGTTACTTCGTTCCAAGAACTACTTACTAGATCGTTAGCCGGTGAAATTTCGTGAGAATGAGCCTCTAAGAATTTACCACCATCGTACCAGTCTGTTCCACCACGATAAGGCAAGATTGCCTCATCAGCAGGAATTAATTGTAAACCATAATAGTTGGTATGTCTCCAAGTCCAAGAAATCTGACCATAAGCTGGTGCAATGGCACCACTCACAACTTCTGCCTGTCCACTTCCTTCAAGAGACTCGTCTAAAATTTCTTCTTCTAAATCGGTACAACCTACAAAAGACAATAAACTGATACCGAATAATGCTATTATAAATTTATTCTTCATGTTGAAGTTTATTTTCGATTAGAATGATACGTTTAAGCTAAATAGAACTGTTCTGGCTTTTGGATAATTGAAGTAATCAATACCAAAAGTTTGTATGCCATCTAGTGAAAGATTGGAGTTAATTTCAGGGTCATATCCAGTATAATCTGAAATTACAAATAGGTTTTGTCCGGTGATTGACAAACGAATGTTGCTAACCACTTGATCAAGACCGATAAGAGATGGCTTTAGGTTGTAACCTAATGTAGCATTGTTCAAACGTAAAAAGCTACCATTTTCTAAATATCTTGTAGATACATTATTTGAATTGGTAAAATCTTCATTAGCATATTGAGTTGGCAAATCTGTTGTATTGAAATTAGATGCCAATAAACCTTTAGTAAATAAAGACATAGCAGTGTGGTTATATACTTTATTACCAGAAACACCATTGAAGTTGATTCCTAAATCAAAATTCTTGTATTGCATGTTTACATATAAAGCATAGATTACATCTGGTAATGCACTTCCTACAACCTTACGTTCGTCAGATAAAATACTGAGACCGTCTTCTCCAATTCCCATAAACTCTTGCATGTAGAATGAGCCAATTCTCTCTCCGTTGATGTTACCATTGATAGTAGCATCAGTTTGTCCAGCTCCTTGTGCTGCACCAGTAGTTAAAACTTTGTAAGGAGAATTTTGTACTTCGTTACTTGTATAAGAGATGTTACCACCTACATTAAATACAAATTCTTTGTTTAAATCACTTTGGTAATCTAAAGAGAATTCAACACCACTGTTTTTGATTTCCATATCTGGAATATTCGTCCAGTATTTAGTAGTTGGCTGAATCGGATCGGCAGGAGTAACTTCTAACAAAATATTTTCAGATACTTTGTTAAAGTAGTCAATTGTACCTGAAATTTTGCTATTGAAAAATGCGAAGTCTAAACCAATATTTGTTTGAGAAGAAACCTCCCACTGAATATCAGGATTAGCTAAACGAGTATAAATTGTTCCGTAAGGATAGTCTTCAATAGAGCTTTCAGTTCCATCAATTGGATAAGTATCGTTGTCTGCTTTGCTATCTGTATAGCTCAATTTTGTAATCTTTGATGGAATCTCTTGGTTACCAGTTTTACCCCAGCTAGCTCTTAATTTCAAGTTGGAGATTTTTGAAGACCCGCTTAAGAAGTCTTCATTCATAATATTCCAACCCAAAGCTACTGAAGGGAAATAACCGTATTTGTTATTACCACCAAATTTAGATGAACCATCAGCACGCATTGTTGCTGTTATCAAATACTTTTCATCAAAACCATAATTTACTCTTCCGAAGAATGATTGTAATTCGTTTTCAATTGCGTAAGTATTTAAATAGGTTGGAGTACTTTCACCACTAATCTGATCTTGATATCTTGGATCAATACCATTGTCTGAGAAACCTTCTAGGCTAAAACTCTTTTGGTGCTCAAAAGTATTTTGGTAAGAATGTCCTAATAAGAAAGTGAAGCTACTTTTTTCTTTGAGCAAGCTATAGGTTAATGTATTCTCAACTAGTGTGTTTTTGTTGTTAGTATTAACCGTATTTAAAGAACCGTTGATGTAATCTTCTAACAAAGAGTAAGGCTTGTATTGAACATCTCTGTTGGTAGTTGAGTAATCAATACCTAAGTTCAACTTATAAATTAGGCCATCTAAAATTTCTAACGATGGAGAAATGTTAGCTAAAATTCTATGGTTAACTGCTTCGTCGCTGTAAATCTTTTCTCTAGTAAAAGGATTAAGCATGTTCTCCAACAAAGTAGGTTCACCATTTGTATATGGTGCCGTTGTTGGATTCAACTGTAACATGTTAGAAACAATCGACCTAGAATCTGGTCTTAAGTTTTCAGTTCTGTTGGCATTTAAATTAAATGTAACATGCAAGCGATCGTTCCAAGTTGTTTGAGAAAGATTTAAACGACCAGAATATCTCTTTAAATTACTACCTCTTAATATACCTTCTTGATCGTCTACACCCAATGCAGAATAATAAGAGAATTTATCAACACCACCGCTTAAAGCTAGGTTGATGTTTTTAGAGTAAGCTGTTCTAGTTAATTCGTCTTGCCAGTCTGTATCAGCACCACCATCGTCTAAATTACCACCTGCTGCAACTACTTGTGTACGAAATTCATCAGCACTAAATACATCAACTTTATTAGACAAATTAGAAATGGCAGTTGAAACATTTAGATCAACTTTAGTTTTACCAGACTTACCTTTTTTAGTAGTAATTACAATTACACCATTTGCTCCTCTTGCTCCATAAATGGCTGCTGCAGATGCATCTTTTAATACATCAATGCTTTCGATATCTTGTGGATTGATAAAGTTTAGCGGGTTAGAAGCCAGACCAGTATCAGAATTATCTAATGCAAAACCATCAATTACATAAAGTGGAGTTGTACCAGAACGCAAGCTACCAACACCACGAATAATAACATCTTGTGCCGCACCAGGCTCACCACTCACATTAGAAACATTTACACCAGCTACTTTACCTTGCAAAAGCTGACCAGGGTTTGCAACAACACCTTTATTAAAATCTTTACTTTCGATAGACCCAATTGAACCAGTTACATCTGCTTTTTTCTGAATACCATAACCAACTACCACAATCTCGTTTAGTTCTGAAAGATCTGCACTCAATGTAACATTAAAAGTACTTTGAGTACCTACAGGCATCTCAAGTTTTTCGTAACCAACATAAGAGAATACGAGTGTTTCTGCATCGTCTGGAATAGAAAGACTGAATTTTCCATCAATATCGGTGATTGTACCTAAGTTAGTACCTTTTACAATAACAGATGCTCCAATTAGCGGCTCGTTAGTTTCCGAATCTGTAATTGTTCCTCTAATTACTTTATCGCTAACTTCCTCAATAATCGGCTGTACATCATCTTTATCTTTTCTCGGAATAGCATAAATCGTTTTATTAACTCTACGGAAGTTGAACTTGCTTTGAGAAGCAATTGATTGCAAAACTTCGTGTAGCGTACCATTTTTAATATCTAGATCGATAAATACTTTCTCCGTTTTTACTTTGTTTCCATAAGTAAAATTGAAATCTGTATGCTTTTCGATCTCGCTAAATACATCCTCGATTGAGGTGTTTTTTAAATCCAAAGTAATGTCTACCTCCGTTAGGCTCTGACTTACGGAAGGCTCAGCGAGCAAAAATTGCATAGCAACCAGCTGCACTATAAAGACATAAATTGCTTGTTTTGATGCAAACATCAATAGTTTAAGTAAATCTAATTTCATAATTTTGTTATAAGTTGAAACAATAAATATGTTCCCGAATCAATTTGTCGGGAAAAAAGTATCAAGTCCGAGTGCTGCGCCAACAGCTTCGGGCTTTTTTATTACCTACCCAGTAAGCAATAAATTTTTATCAGATTTAAGTGAGTTTTTTCTATAAGCATATGGTTTTTAGTTAATACATCCATTTCCATCTATTATAATTATACCTTCATCATTAAAGTGATAATCGAATTTTACTACATACTGCAAGCCATCTAACACATTGCTTAACTTTTCGTCTTCGTACTTTCCGCGGATTAAGCATGCATTAGAAGCAGTATTGCGAATCTCTATTTTGGTAGTATAAGTGCGCTCCAGAATTTTAACCACATCTTTAAATGGCATTAAATCAAATTCTAGCGATCTGCTAATCCATGAGTTATACCACTCAGGATTCACCTCATCGGTAGTTATATCTCCTAATTGCTTTGAGTAATTAGCTTGTTGACCTTTCAAAAGCACTACCTCCTTTCCTATCGCATTGGCAGCTACTTTTACCTTTCCCGAGTTTACTGTAACTTCTACATTTTCTTTGTCAAAAGCTCTTATGTTAAAGGATGTACCTAACACTGTAGTTACCACATCACCCGAACTTACAGAAAAAGGTTTTTCAGGATTTCTCATCACCTCAAAATAGGCTTCTCCGTTCAGCGTGATTTGCCTAGAATCAGTTGCAAATTTTTCGGGGTAAGTTATTTCAGTATTGGCATTTAATACAATTACAGAACCATCGCTTAAGGTAAGGTTTAACCTTTGCCCAGCTGTAGTAGATTTTGTTATATAGTTAATCTTGGGCGCTGCTGGTTTGTAAAAATAGGCTGAAATGCCGACACCTAACATGATAATTACAGAAGCTGCTATTTGCCAAACTCTATTTCTATACCTTACTTTCTCTTTTTGTTGCTCTAATCTTTTAAGTTCTATTCTCGAAAGAATTTTTTTCCTTTTCTGCTCTCTTTCTATATCATTCCACTTCGGCGCTAATGTCTCCTCTTGCTCAAGTTCTCTATATATTTTCTCATAGAGAGCTTGCTCTTCAGGCGAACATAGACCTTCATGGTATTTCTTAGCGAGCGATATAAATTCTTCCTTTTTCATTTAGTCGTTTATTAGGAAGTATATCGAGTAGGTACGATTGGGTACTCCGATTTTAATATTTTTTCTTATTTAATATTGGGGCAACAATCAGATAAAAATAGGTTCATAAAGTGAGCAATTTTTAACTAATAAACTGCTCCATAATGATAATTACACTCGCAATATCCAGCGATTTTCTGAGAAACTTTAAAGACTTTTTCATGTGAGTCTCTACCGTGAAAACTGAAATACCCAGCCTAGAAGCTATCTCTTTGTTAGATAGATTTTCGTACCTGCTCAGGTAAAAAACTTCTCTACTTCTATTGGGCATAGAAGAAATCGACTCATTTATTAGAGATTGAGTTTCAACTGTTGAGATATAATCTTCTACATTGTTTCCGATAAAATGACTCTCAATAATTTCAGCTCTTTTATCTATAAACTTAATCTTTTTAATATGGTTAGTTACTTGAAATTTTACTGCCTGAAAGAGATAAGCGCGAATATTTTTAATTTCGATGCTGGAAGATCGAACTAAAAGATCGAGAAAAATTTCTTGCACAATGTCTTCACAAATTACTTCGTCGCCAAGTACTTTGTAAGCAGCAGTATACAATTTCTCCCAATATCTATTGAATAATTCCTGAAAGGCAAAGTCATTTCCCTTACTTAATAAGATGTTTAATTCCTCATCAGGTTGACTCTTAAATTCTGACACTTTCACGCTGTTTTTTTAATAACCATAATAAAAATTATTTGAAGTTAATCGAATCAAAAATGATGTGCTACAAATCTGAGTTACCAAATTTTTAATTTTTTTTTGATGCTTTGGGTGAATTGGAGAAGTTCACATAAAAGCATACTTAATATTAATGAAGAACCTGTATGAGCTTGAAATTTCTTTTGTAAAGAATTATAAGCTTAACTACTTTGGCGCAAAATATAATTATCGTTTCAATTCAATCATTTATTTAGAAAATTAAAGAGAGGTTTACAGAATGTTCGCTGGAAGCTTGCTATAAGCATGCGCTTTCTTTAATTTTTATATGCATAATAAACATTTAATAATGAATAAACTCAGCAAACTTAGTTTTACAGTTATTGCCCTATTATTCGCAATTGGCACAAGTTACGGGCAGCAAGCAACCAATGAAGCAAAGCAAACTAAAACGCTTCGCAAATTAGAGAATGCAGTAAATTTTATCGTAATGGGAGATTGGGGTAGAAATGGCGAAGACCACCAACAGCTTGTAGCAGATCAAATGGGTAAAACCGCATCAGAAATTGGTGCTGACTTTATCATATCTACTGGCGATAACTTTTACCCGAGCGGTGTTATCAGTGAATTTGATCCATTGTGGCGTACATCTTTCGAAGATATTTACACAGCATTTTCTTTGCAGTGGGATTGGTATCCTGTATTAGGTAACCACGATTATAAATCTAATCCCGATGCACAAGTGGCTTATTCTAAGATTAGCAGAAGATGGAAAATGCCTGCCAGATATTATTCTAAAAAAATTAAGATTCCGGGTACAAATGAAAAATTTTTAATTGCATTTATAGATACCAATCCGCTAATACCTGAATTTTATAAAAACTTAGAGTATGGCCCAAATGTGCAAAGCCAAGATAGTACTGCACAAAAACAATGGTTAGTAGAAGAGCTAAACAAAGATGCTGAAAATATCAGTTGGAAATTTGTAGTAGGCCACCATCCAATATTTACAGGCAGTGATAAAAGAAAAGAAGGTTACGATACAAGAGCAGTAAGACATTCTATAAAGAACATTATGGATGATGAAGAGGTTGATGTTTACCTTGCTGGCCACGACCATAGTTTACAACACATCGCTCCTAAAGGTAAAACCCATTATTTCGTTTCAGGTTCTGCTTCTGAGGCAACACAAGTGGGTATGTTGGCAGATAGTAAGTTTGCGCAATCTGAATATGGCTTTATGCTTTTTTCTGTAAATGCAGAAGTTATATTAGTACAAGTGATCGATTACAATGGCAACTTGTTGTATACTACAGAAATTAAGAAAAAGTAAGTTCAGTATAAATTTCAAACCTAGAACAAAGAAGCTAAATGTTTTGTAAGCATTTAGCTTCTTTGTTTATAAACCTTGTAATCATATATAGCTAATTTTTATCACACTGTTTAAAAATCAATTTACCAGATAATTATTAGAATAATCAACAGATAACTTTTGCATAACACTCTGTTGATGCTGCGCAGGAGATTGACAAATTACTTTCATACAAACTTCACGATAGCTTCACTATTCGGTGAATGCAAAATCTCATATTTAACCATGGTTTAATCTAAACAAATTTCTATGGTTAATAACATTACCAGAAAGCCAAAAACTAATAATTGGCTTCCTATTTTTTTATTTTTATTATGCTTTTGGGCGACATCATCTGTAGTAAACGCACAGATTTTGGACGACCTCAAACTGAAACCTTTAGGCACATATGAAACTGGAATTTTTGACGATGGCGGATCCGAAATCCCCTCTTATGACCCATCAACACAAAGACTTTTTATCACAAATGGTGCAAATGGTGTAGTTGACGTAATCGACATTAGTGACCCAACAAACCCAACCAAACTTTTTGAACTTTCAGTAAGCGATGCGGTGCCAGATGGCTCTATTACCAGTATTGCTGTAAGTGGTGGAATTGTAGGTGTTACAGTTGATAGAGACACCGAAAAAGGTAAAGTTGTATTTTTTGCTGCTGATGCTGCTAGTGCAGAAGTTGATCCTCTAGCAGTGGTAGAAGTTGGTTACCTGCCTGACATGCTCATCTTTACTCCTGATGCTAGCAAAGTATTGGTTGCAAACGAAGGAGAACCGAAAAACGATGGAACAGATTTTCCGGGTTCTGTAAGTATCATTACCATTTCAGATTATTCTGTTGAAGAAGCAGAATTTACGGCTTTTGATGGCAGAGAAGATGAATTAAGAGCAAGAGGTGTAAGAATTTTTACTACCGATACTGTTTCTAAAGATGTAGAGCCAGAAGGTATCGCCATCTCTCCAGATGGTTCTACCGCATTTATCTCTTTACAAGAAAACAATGCATTTGGTATTCTAGACATTGCTACTGCTACCATAACAGACATTTTGCCATTAGGCTACAAAGACCACTCAAAATCTCAGCCTGTTCTAAAAACTTTTGAGATCGACGAAGAGCCTTATATCGAAGATAGCGTGCTTTTTGGTGGGCTTTCTGCTTTATACTATCAAGGCATGAACGAAGCTGGCAACTACGTTTTTGTAACTGTTCCAGACAGAGGCCCTAACGGCGACCCAACAGCTTTAACTCGCGTAAGTGATGATGCAGAAGTAACAGGCAGACCATTCCTTTTACCAGATTATCAAGCAAAAATTTACAAGCTTGAGTTAGACATGAATGCTGGTGAGGTGAATGTGATCGATACGATCTATCTTACTAGAACAGAAGGTGAAGAAACTTTCCCAATTAGCGGTTTGCCAAACCTTCCGGGTGTAGATGAATACCCAGTAGTTCCTGTAGCGGCTGATGGTACTTTTGTTGATGGTGAAGGCAACCAATTCGATTCTTTAGAGTACGATCCTTATGGTGGAGATTTAGAAGGTATTGTAATTAACCCAACAGACGATACATATTGGATGGTAGACGAATATCGTCCTGCAATCTATCATTTTGATACAGATGGTGTTTTAATAGACAGGTTTATTCCAGAAGGAACAGCTGCACAAATTGGAGAAGATGCCGGTACTTTCGGTTCAGAAACACTACCAGAAGTTTATCTGAATAGAAGATCAAACAGAGGATTTGAAGCCATCGCTTTGGATACTGATAGCTCAATTGTGTATGCTTTCATCCAAACGCCAATGAATAACCCAGATCGTGCTACTGGTGATGCCTCTTCAATTATTAGAATTTTAGGTATCAATCCAGAAGATGGAACACCAGTTTCAGAATATGTTTATCTATTAGAAAAACCATCTTTTAGAGGTTCTAATGTAGATAAAATCGGTGATGCCGTTTACAATCCTGAAAAAGGTACTTTCTATGTAATGGAAAGAGACAGTGGTCTTGATCCTTCTGCTAAGAAATTCATCTTCGAAGTAGACTTAAAAGGAGCGACTAACATTCTTGGTTTAGACATTCCTACCTTAACAGGAAAAACTTTAGAAGCCCACACACCAGACGAAATGATGGATGCTGGTATTTCTCCAGTTCATAAAACTAAAATCTTAAACCTTCCTTCAATTGGTTACTTGCCAAGCGATAAACCCGAAGGATTGGCTTTAATGCCAAATGGCAATTT
>PBYL01000002.1 GCA_002729595.1 Thalassovita sp.
AAAGAAGCCTGATTTTAAAATCAGGCTTCTTTATTTTAGACTGCTGGTTCCCAACCTGGCTCATACTCTCTCTTCCAATATTCTCTCATCAACTTTTTATCCAGTAGATTTCCATTTTCTGGATTACATTTTAATGTTTGGTTTGCTCTTGAAGAAATATTAGCCAAGTGAGCTAATAAGGTACTTACAGCTCCTTCATTAATTGGTGAGTTACTTTTTGCTTTTCCTACTACCGTTTCGAAGAAGTTTTTCATATGTAAGTCTGTAGCGTTACCTCCGCCACCGAGTGCAGTTGTAGAACTTCTTGCACTTGCTAAAGCTTCTTTTGTCATTTTTCCATCACGGTCGTACAATCTATAACCATTTCTATCAACATATACAGAACCTTCTGACCCATAAATAATCGTACCTCTATCAGAACCGTAAGTATCCATACCATTTCTACTCTTACCATCCCACACAATTGTTTTGTCTCCG
Organism: Thalassovita sp.; assembly: GCA_002729595.1. Lineage (GTDB taxonomy): Bacteria > Bacteroidota > Bacteroidia > Cytophagales > Flammeovirgaceae > Chondrinema. The sequence goes on from PBYL01000002.1 coordinate 478, forward strand.
CCAAACTTGTAAGTAGCTAACATGGTATCATACATTGTCCAGTCATCATCTTTAAAGTGATATTTGCCCGCAACTACCGACACTTCTTCTGGGTAACTTACTCCAAGTGCCCAACGAGCTACATCAATTTCATGGATTGCATTGTTACCAGTTTCAGCAGTACCAAATTCCCAGAACCAGTGCCAATTGTAATCAAAGAAAATATCTTTATAAGACTGTCTTGGAGCAGGTCCTTGGAACAAGTCCCAGTTAAAACCTTCTGGAACGGCTGTTTCCTTTGCATTGCCGATACTTGTTCTTGTATTTGTATAAAAAGCTTTAGCCAAATAAACATCGCCAATTATACCATTATGTATTTCTTTAATAATTTCTTGAGATTCTAGGGCTGATCTTTGTTGGTTACCCATTTGCACTACTTTTCCAAATTTTTTCTGAAAAGCAACAATTTGCTCTCCCTCCCATGGATTGTGACTACAAGGCTTTTCTACATAAACATGTTTGCCAGTTTCAAGCGCCATACAAGTTAATGGAGTATGCCAGTGATCTGGAGTTGTATTTATTATTGCATCAATTTCTTTATCTTCTAAAACCTTTCTAACATCTCCTTCTTTCGTTGGCGCTGTACCTGTGATGTTTTTTACTTCTTCACCAAAAGAATCCATTTGCGGTACATAAACATCGCAGACATATTTGAAATTTATATTATCAGTTAGTTTTTTGTAAGAACCCTTCATGGCATTTGCTCTTCTCTTACAACCGATTTGTGCAATGGTTACTCTATCGTTCGCACCTAATATTCGATTATAACTTTTGGCAGATAATGCCGGAATTCCCATGCTAATTGCTGAAGCAGCTAAAGTTGTCTTCTGTAGAAATTTGCGTCGCGATTGTGACGTGGTTTTTTTCATTTTTATATTAGTTAAAGTAAATATTCATTAATCTACTAAATATACAGTTCTAATATTTAAATTTTGTATCATACTTTACTAAGTCGTTAGCTGATAGAGATAATACAGGAATTCTACAACTCGAAGCATTTATAAAAAAACATATACTTTCAGAATTGTGTAACTAGATTGTTGTGAAGTAAAGCAGATTATTAGGAGCATCAAATTGATGCTTATTTTAGAGTATTCATCAATTTTAATTTAAGAAATAAAAAAGACAAGTACCAGTAGCCAACTTAAAAAAATTATATTAATCTCATTTTAAATAGGACAAAATCTAAATTTTGCACCAAAAAATATGTATATACTCATTTTTAGGTTGACTTTGATCAAAAAATATATTTAATTAGAATACTGTCAATCAATTTTTAAATTCTACAGCTATTCAAACTCTACTCAATCCGTTACAAAACTCAGAAGAATATCTAATCATCGAAGATAGTGAGATAGATGTTATCGTAGTTGACAGGCTCATCAGAACTTATTACCCCACCTTAAAACCTATAATTACCAACAATGGCATGCAGGGGATCAAGTTGTTAAAAGATAGAATTAATAGAGGTGTAAACCTTCCGGCTTTTATAATTCTAGACTTGGTAATGCCTTTAATGAATGGATTTGATTTTTTGGAGATTTATGAACGAGACTTTTTTAAAAATAACTTTTCGAATATAATAGTATTAACAAGCTCTATTCATGAATTGGATAAAAGAAAAGCGCTTAACTATAAATGTGTTAAAACGTATATGGTTAAGCCATTTAGTATTAGGGATTTTTTAAATATCCATATTTAAAATTTCATCTTATTTATTTCCTCACAGATATCTTTCTTGCTCGCATCATCACTACTAAATACCACTTGCTTCATTATCTCTGATTTGATCTCGCTTATGATATTATTAATGTCTTTTTCTAAAGCAATGACGTTTTGCTGATCCATCTTAATATTCGTATATTTTTTAGCTATTGCCTTTGCTCTTGACATAATTTTAAAAGAAGTTAAAAAAAATAAAATTTCTAGTCTTTAAAATTAATTCCATAACAAGTATAGGAAGTATATATCTAATTTTGAAACTTTATGCTTTAAAATAAGAAATTCAAAAATTAAAACAGTTGATCACACAAAACTTTTAAGCAATAAAACGCAGATTTTTAAAATAAAATTTAGCTTAGGCTTTAAAATTAAAAAATCAACTTTATACTTTCCTTTTACTTTTATTATCCTTTAGCCTTAAGAATATTTATCCCTTGTCAGCTTACAATTAATAAATTTAGTAACTTATAGAATATAATTTATATTGTACTTTTAGCGAGACTAGTTATTTTATCTCATCAGCCGGTTGAAAATTAATAGTAAATTACATAATTACCTTCACGATGGAAAGCATCATATTATTATAATCTGAATAATAAAGTGTAATTTAAATAAGTACTTAAAAACACAAAATTATATAATAATTCTCCTATTTAAAATTTTATTTTTCTGACTCCACTTTTAGTGATAATCCAATAATTAAGATTATTCTCTAAAATATGTCCAAGTCTATCATTATTCATGCTTAAAAATAACACAAGAGAATCTACACTAATTTTGTTGTATATGATACAATTTTACATGTAACATTTTACAAACCTACTAATATTATTAGTAATATCTGAAATGGAGATTATTAAAATCAATTTCCATTTTTTATAGTAAATGAGACCAGAGATAAAATCGCCTCGATAAAGTATCAATTTAGCAGTAAATATATTATTTATTCTCATCAATTCTAATTAGATAAATATTACATTTTAATTCTATTAGCTGCTAATCAATCATATTCGCCTAAAATAAGTTTTATTGGACTTTCTTTTTCAAAGCAGTATAAATTCCGGTTTAAGCGAATTGTTTAAATCAGTTGGGCTGATATTGTAACTTCTTTCTTAAATTTAAGAATCAGAATAGGTATCTGTAATTAAAACTATAACATAACTCACTGATTCATGAAAAGAATTTTATTACCCCTATTCATATTGGCATTTTTACTTCAGTGCCAAAATGAAAAAACTAACACGAGTGAAGTAATAGAAGATAAAGTGCTCACACAGTCGGCTAAAAGCTCAGAAGGTTTAGTGAGTGCAGCCCATCCGTTAGCGGTTAAAGCAGGTGTTGAAATGATGGAAAAAGGAGGCAATGCGGTTGATGCTGCTGTTGCTACTGCTTTTGCCTTAGCAGTTGTAGAACCAAGCATGAGCGGTTTAGGTGGAAGACTACAAGCAATTATAAGATTACCCAATGGAGAGTTTTATGGTGTTGATGCAACAACCCAAGCCCCAATGTCTTACGATGCTAAAACAGCTCCTGAAGGAAGATATGGATATCCTTCAATTGGCATTCCCGGTGTGGTAGCAGGTCTTTGCAAACTATTGGAAAAACATGGCACATTACCGATCGCTACTGTAATGCAACCAGCCATTAGCTATGCTGAAAATGGATTTAATATTTTACCTGGTGAAGCAGAGAGACATAGCCTTGCTCAGAAAGAATTAACGGAGTTTGCAGGAAGTACAAAATACTTTTTAAAAGCAGATAGCACCACTTATAAAGAAGGAGAATTATTTGTTCAGAAAGACTTGGCAAATACTTTAAAACAAATTTCTACTGGTGGCAAAGATGCTTTTTACAAAGGTGAAATTGCTAAAAAAATCATTGCAGATAATCAGGCAAATGGTGGTGTCTTAAAATTAGAAGACCTAGAAAACTATCAGGCACTGGATGCAAAACTATTAACTGGAGATTATAGAGGATATGAACTACATGGATTAGGAATTCCTTCATACGGTGCCATTACCATTGAGATTTTGCAAATTCTTGAAAACTTTCCATTAGAAACTTTAAGAGGAGCTGATTGGGCAAGTGTGATGTATAAAGCAATGGAAATGGCATATAGAGATCGTAAAAATCAGTATTCAGATTCATTATCGATATTGCTTGATAAAAAATATGCAGCAAGCATCGCAGAAGAAATCAAAGCAGAAACACAACCGGTAAAAAATGCTGCTGAACTAATGCAAGGCGTTCCAGAAAGTTGGTTGGCTGAAATGGGACACACTACTCACCTTTCTACAGCAGATAAAAGTGGAATGATGGTAGCCCTCACTCAATCTCTCGGACCTAATATGGGTTCAAAAGTCGCTACACCAGATTTAGGCTTTTTATATGCTGTAACACTTGGTGGATACTTAGGAGATTTTAAACCGGGTGAAAGAGCTTCTTCTCATATCTCTCCATTCATCATTACAAAAGATAATAAACCTTTTATGGTTTTAGGTGCTGCTGGCGGTGGTAGAATTATAACTGCAATTACTTCTGTAACAAGCAGAACAATTGACCATGAAATGCCACTTGCAGATGCACTAGCTGCTCCAAGAGTTCACCCAGATGAAGACAGTGTATTTGTTGAAACTCATGAAGGCTGGGGATGGAGAGACGAAGTTATAGAAGCTATGGAAGAAAGTGGAATTGGTGTAAAAGAAGTAGATGATATTGCTAGATTCGGAAGGGTGCATGCGATTATGTTTGATACCACAACAAATGAATTAGTCGGAGCAGCAGACCCAGATTGGGAAGGTGCAGTTGGTGCGCCAGAGGTGTCTCCTAAATAATTTAATCTTAGTTCTTGTAATAATTACAACTTATATGTGTATATAATTTTTGTTACAAAAGAGATTTTGAAATAGCTGTTTTTATTCTCTACTTTGTTGCAATAGGAATATGAATTTTTTTATTAAATTATTAGAAATGTTCCTGTGTAACCAATAAACAAAAATTATATGCACTTTATTGATTTCTCAACCATCATTGAAGAGGCTTGGAATGCCTATTCACCTGATACTCCTGCGACTGATATTANCGATATTAGTGCGAGAGTTTCTACTAATCACGTATATAAAATAAATCTTTCACCCAGAAAATTTGTAATTGGAAAGCTCTCTTATTTCGGTAAATTCGAGCATTTTCTAGAAGACCACACGATAATAAATAAATTAGGAAGCATCTTACCTCCTCCTTATAAAAAAGTACTTGCACGTTCGCTTACCAAAGAGAATCAGTTATTTACATATCGTTATAAAAAAGAAAATGTAGATATATGGGTAGTTTTTTACAAGCCTGTAAAAATTAAGCAAACTTTACCAAGAAGATTAACCCGCGAACAAATTATTAACTTGGGTACTGAGGTAGCACATTTTCATAAAGCATGCTTAGAAGTAACTCCTAAATTGCCACATTCTTCCAAAACTTTACAATCAGACATAGACCACTTGCTTGAAATTTTGGAAACCGACCACGGACAATACGAGCATCGAGGTCATATAGAGATTATTAAAAATCAGTGCTACATATTTAAAGATAATGTGGCAAAGCTCAACCAAAACGAAATGGTTGATATACCGGTTTTTGTAGATTGGAATATTGGTAACTTTTCTTTGTCTGATGAAGGCCGAATTTTTAGCCGTTGGGATTACGACTGGTTTAGAATCAGTTTTAGGGTAATGGACTTTTACTTCTTTAGCAGAGTTGTTTCTGAAATTGGAGACAGAACAATCTTTACTTACAACATCGAAATAATGCAGCACGAAAGGTTCTTACTTTTCTTAAAAGCATACCATAAAGTTTTCCCTCTTCAAATAGACGAAATTAGGATGTTAAAAGAGGCTTATCGCTTTTTTATCTTAAATTATGTAATTAAAGATGGCAGATATTTCTTTCACGAAATTTATGCAAGTCGCCTACAAAGTGAAGCCTATAAGTACTACTTTCCTAGCATAGAAAAAGGTTTCGATGAAAATATACTCATTAAAGAACTCAATCTTTGATGCGGTATATTTCAACTTTTCTATTAATATTGAAAAATTAACCACTAATAAACACACCAAAAAATTATCAAAAGTATTGTGAGATTTTACTGATTTCACAATACTAAATATTGATATTAAATCTATATCAGAATAGAAAAAAATGATTTCAGGAAGTTTTAGGGAAATAGTAGAGCAGTATGAAGTGGTCTTTTTCGATTCTTTCGGGGTTTTGAGAAATTACGATGGAATGATTCCGGGAGTAGAAAAAACATTCGCATTTCTTAGAGAGAATAATATTGACTTCTACATATTAACAAATGATGCGTCTAGAGGGCCAAAAGAACTAGCAAACAAGTTTCAAGAAATGGGACTCGAAGAGATTACTAGGAGTAAAATTATCTCTTCTGGTATGTTGGCTAGAAATTACCTTAGAAACAAGGTTAAAAATGGGACAGTAACCTATTTAGGAACAGAAAAATCTGCCCATTATATAGAAACTGCTGGTTTAAAAACTTTACGTATTCAAGACCTCTCATTAAAAGATATTGACCATATTAATGCAATGGTGCTTTTAGATGATGAAGGCTACGATTGGCAAGGAGATGTAAACAAAGCCATTAACTTGCTAAGAATGCGGAACATGCCAGTAATTGTGGCTAATACAGATTTAACCTATCCAGTATCTAAAGGTAAAATTGCTTTAGCAGTTGGTGCATTAGCTGATATGATAGAAAAAATTGTTCAAAAGAGCTTTATCCGTTTTGGTAAACCAGATACACAAATGTTCAATTTTGCATACGAGCATGTGTTACACACCAGACTTGTTGACAAAAACAAGATTTTAATGGTTGGAGATACTCTAGAAACAGATATTATTGGTGGAAATAAGTTTGGTATAGATACCGCCCTTGTTTTAACTGGAAATACCCCACCTGAAAAGGCAAAAATGAATATTGAATCTACTGGAATTATTCCAGATTATATTTGCTCATCAGCAGCAGTATAAGATTTTAAGAAAATTTACAATCCCGGTTAAAGCGATTTAATCGGGATTTCTTTTTTATGAAGTTTGAGTTTACTTATTTAGAGCAAGTTTTTACCCCATAAAATAACTGTAGCATGAATCTAATTGAAACACTTAAGGAAACTAAAAAACAAACCCTTGTTTACTTCGATCTCGACGAAGAATCGCTGAATAAAACCTACGGTCCAGGCAAATGGAATGTGAAACAAATTTTACATCATTTAGTAGATGCCGAAACTGTTCTTTACGACAGGTTAAGAAGAGTAATTTCAGAACCTAAACAAGTTATTTGGGGCTTTGACCAAGACCTATGGTGTAAGGAATTAGATTACAATACTTTGCCACTCGAACTTAGCAAAAACACCTACTCTGCTGTTAGAGAAAATGTAATCTTTCTGGTTGAAAAGTATTATGATTCTAAAGGTGAAAAACCTTTTGTACATAGTGAAACAGGAATAAAAACATTGAAAGAAGAGATGGAGAAAATTGCTTGGCATAACGAGCATCACCTAAAGCACATCATTCAGGCACTTTCTTAAAAAAATTAATAAGTGTGAAAAATGAAAGATGCATTTACAGTAAATTGTAGATAGCATCTATTTTTTGCATATTCGCAACAAATTAAAACCAGTTGAATACAACCAATAACAATAAAGAAAAAGCAATTAAAGCAACCTATGTAAGTCTAATAGCAAATACTGGTTTGGCTTTGCTAAAAGGAATTACGGGTTTTTTTGGTAACTCTTATGCCTTAATTGCAGATGCTATAGAGTCAACTACAGATATATTTGCTTCGTTTTTGGTTCTAATCGGCTTTAAGTATTCAACAAAACCACCTGATGAAAACCACCCTTATGGACATGGCAAACTAGAGCCTTTAATAACTTTTATAGTTGTAGGTTTCTTAATTATTTCTGCGAGCATTATTGCTTTCGAAAGCATTAAACATATTTATACGCCTCATAAAATCCCAGAGCCTTATACGCTCATTATTTTAGGGTTTGTAATTGTAAGTAAAGAAATTTTCTATCGATTTGTATCTAAGAAAAGTGATGAGACAAATAGCACATCTTTAAAGGCAGATGCATGGCACCACAGAAGTGATGCAATTACATCATTAATGGCATTTTTAGGTATAAGCATCGCGCTTTACATGGGAAAAGGCTACGAAGCAGCAGACGATTGGGCAGCACTTTTTGCTTCTGGTATCATTATTTTTAATGCTTACCTCATATTTAGACCGGCTTTAGGCGAAATTATGGATGAGCATTTTTACGATGATTTAGTTCTAGAAATAAGAGAAATTGCTAAAAGTGTAGAAGGTATTATCGACACTGAGAAGTGTTTTGTAAGAAAAGCAGGGATGGATCTTTATGTAGATTTGCATATTAGAGTAGATGGGAAAATTACTGTAACAGAAGGTCATGAAATAGCCCATAAACTAAAAGATAAGCTAAAAGAAACTTATCCAGAAATTGCTGATGTACTCGTACATGTTGAACCTACAAAAGCTTAAATTGTGAAAATCTGTTGGTTTTCATATCCTTAACTCTCTTAGAAAAGATTTTAAACAAAGTACATCCTTTTAAGCCATTATTTACTCATAAATATTTCATTTATTCTATAAATTTTAGTACTATATCATCATTTAACTATTTGTACAAATTTAAGTATCACCCATTTTTTTCAATAACATTAGAAAACAAACCTAAAAGTGGTAAAACTACACATTGCTAAAAATGAATTTTAAACTTAGAAAGTCAACTGATTAAAGAATAAAACAATATATTTGATATAGCGATAAAAACAATTAAATCTTTCGAAATACTCTACCAATTAAGGATGATTTAACAACTTCATTTTAATGTTTATTACACTTATATTAATATATAATTACTAAAACATTAAGTTTGAAATAGCATTAAATATAGAAATAAAACAAGATCGGCAATCTTACTTGGACTATTATAGGATTAATTTAAAAAAATAGAAACGAGTAATTCTATTATAATCCTATACCTTAAATTCTATCTCTTAGTTAACTAGACTTACTAATTTTCAACCAACTTTTTTGGCTCTTTCTAATGAACTTCTCTTCATACAGAAAAAGTTAGACCTATTAATTTTATAAAAGGAAAATTCATTGAGGGATATGGTCAATAATCAAAATAACCAGAGAGAAGCAATGATGCAACTCATTAGTGAGAATGAATTATATATTAGCTTAATAGATAATTCAACCGATAGTTATTGGATTAGATCTACCAACAATCCCGATAATATATGGATAAATACAGAATTAGCTCAGCAATTAGGTTATTTGAAGTTGGATAATGTGTCATCATTTTCATTTGAGGTATTAGTTCATCCCTTTGATAAACACAAATTAGAAATTGGAAAAGGCAAAGCTAAAAATGCTAAATTACCAGTTTTAGATACAGAAATTCGATTGTTTTCAAAAAGTGGTGATCAACAATCATTTCGCTGCCAAGAGTACATTTTAGAAACTTTTCATAGTAAAGAGAATGTAGTTTTGGGCATCTTTTCTAAATCAGAAAAACTTGAAGGGCAGAATACCTCCCCTTCTATTTTTGAAAAAGAAAGGATTGAAACACTCATTAAAGGTTTACCAGATTTACTTTTTATTCTCAATGAAGAAGGCTATTACCTAGAAGCATATAGCCACGATAATTCAAAATTATTAATTCCATCAGAAGAGATTCCTGGTAATCACATCTCAACATTTTTTAGTGAAAGTCAAGTAAAAGATATACTAGAAATATTTGCTAAAACTAAGGAAACAGGTAATCTACAATTACTTAGTTATGAAATGGAAATAGAAGGTAAAATTCTCTATTTCGAAGCACAAATTAGTCATGTAAAAAATAGAAATGAGTTTCTAGTTTTATCTAAAGAAGTTACTGATCTTGTTAAAAAGAAAAGAGAACTCAATCTAATTATTGATAATTTTCCTGCAGGTTCACTCAGTCTCATATCGAGAGATTTAACATGCATACATACAGGTGGAGCTGCTTATCAAGATTTAAATTTTGACCCTAGCATTTTAAATGGTAAAAATTTAAAAGATGTGCTAGACCCAAATGTATTAGAAAAATTAAATGAAGTATTACCCGAAATTTTTAAAGGTAATACAATTACTTATCAGGTTCAGTTACATGATAAAACATATCAAAACATTGGTAAGGCTATATTTAACCAAGAAGGTAACATCGATTTTTTTGTACTTTACTCTATCGATATTACTAAAAAACTTCAGACCGAACAGCTTTTAAAAAGTAGTGAAGAGAAATTCAGAATATTATTTGAGCAATCTAAAGTTGGCTTGCTTTCATTAAAAGCTAATGGTGAAGTTATCATTGCAAATAATAAAGCCAGTGAATTACTTGGGATAGAAAAAAGTCTTCTTACTGGAAATATTATTTTCAATTTTAGTTGGGACATTGTAAATAAACTTGGGCGAAGATTTAACAGAAAGGATTATCCAATTCTAAAATCAGTTACAGAAAAGAAGATTACTTCTGGTGTAATTGGCTTGTTACATCCCCACTTAAAAAAGCGAATTTGGGTTCAAATTGATTCTAACCCATTATTTGATGATGCAGGTGATGTACTGCAAATCATTTGTACACTTACAGATATTACTTCTATCATAGAAACAAAACAACTCTTGCGCGATAAGCAAAATGAGCTTGATTTGTTTTTTAATAACTCGCAGTATGGGGCATTTTTTATGTCGATGGACAATCCAATAAAATTGTCTAATGCAGATGAAAATAGCCTAGAACATATTTTAAACGAACAGAAATTTACCAGATTCAATCAGAAAATAGTTGATCTATTTGACACATCTAAAGAAGAATTCAAAAAATACACCCCATTAGACTTCTTTAAAAAAGACCTAGATACTTCTAAGCAAATTTGGAGGAGTCTCATCAATAATGGTTTTGAAAATCCAATAATTAGCTTTGAGACAGCTTCTGGTGAAGAGAAGTTTTTTGAAGGAAATTTTGTTTGCCTTTATGATGATCAACATCGAGTTAAAGGAAGTTTCGGACTTTTACATGATATCACTCAAAAGAAAAAGGCTGATGAAGAACTAGAGCATACAAGGCACATACTTGAAAAAATTAATGAAACTGCTCGAATTGGAACCTGGGAATTTATACCAGATACAGAAGAAGTTAGATGGTCTAAAGTAACCTGTGAAATACACGAAGTTGAACCAGATATATCTTTAACACAGAAAACTGTTCAACAATTTGTTAAAGCCGGAGAACACCGGATCAACTTAAACTATACTATTTTAAACTGTATTCAGGATAAAAAACCGTGGGAGCTTGAGTTGCAAATAGTTACGGCAAAAGGCAAAGAAACCTGGGTGAAAATGGTGGGTTATCCGGAGTATAAGTACAATAAATGCACAAGGGTATTTGGTATTTTAATGGACATCAACATCCGCAAAACTGCCGAATTAAACCTAAAAGACAGAGAACTCCAACTTAATACTTTGCTTCAAGCCATACCAGACCCCATATATCTCAAAAATGGAGAAGGTCAATGGCTGTTGGTAAACAATGCTGCGCTAGAACTCTTTGATTTGAAAGATTCAGAATATGTAAATAAAAATGATGCTGAAATTGCAGAAATAATTCCTAAAGCTAAAGAAGATCTTAAGCAATGTACATTTACCGATGAGCAAGCCTGGAAAAGCAAAAAACTTTCATCATTTGAAGAAATTATCACAAACATAAAAGGCAAAAAACGCTTCTACGATACCATTAAAATTCCCCTATTTAATGAAGATAAAAGTAGAAAAGGATTAGTTGTAGTTGGTCGAGACATTACAGATAGGAAAAAGAATGAAGACAGAATAAGAGAAACCAGAAATGCTTATTACTCACTAATTAATACTATTGATGGTATTGTATGGGAGGCCGACCCAGTAGATAATCAATATACTTTTGTTAGCCAGCAAGCGGAGAGACTCCTTGGTTATCCTGTAGAACAGTGGATAAAAGAAACTGACTTTTGGCTAAATCATATGCATGATGAAGACAAAGAAAACTTTAGCCACGCTAAGTTCTTGAGTACAGAAGGAAAGTCTTCTTATGAGTATGAATACAGAATGATTGCTGCTGATGGAAAGGTTGTCTGGTTGAGAGATTTAGCAACCGTTATTCTTAAAGACAATGCTCCTCTAAAAATTAGAGGAATTATGTTTGATATTACACAGGCAAAAATCGCTCAGCAACAACTTAAAGAAAGTCAAGAGAAAATACAGTTATTGTTGAACTCAACCTCAGAAGCAATATACGGTATCGATCTAAATGGCAAATGTATTTTCTGTAATCCAGCTTGTATTAAAATTTTAGGTTATGATGGTATTGATGATCTACTTGATAAAAATATACATGATATTATTCATCATACAGATCATGCTGGAAATGAAATTAGCAAAGACCATTGTCGTATTTTAGCTGCCTGCTTAAAAGGAAAAGAAATACATGTTGATGATGAAGTTTTCTGGAAAAAGGATGGTACTTATTTAAATGTTGAATACTGGTCTCACCCTATTATAGAAAATGGAGATTTGATAGGTTCTGTTGTAACTTTTGTTGACATCAGTTCTAGAAAACAATATGAAATAAAGCTAAAAAATGCCATTACACAGGCAAATGCAGCTAGTAAAGCAAAGTCTGAGTTCTTGGCGAATATGAGTCATGAGATAAGAACGCCACTGAATGGAGTTATTGGTTTCTCTGATTTATTAATCCAAACCGATTTAAATAAAACGCAGCTTAAATACGCTAACACTGTCTATAACTCCGCAAGATCGTTGTTGGAAATCATCAACGATATACTCGATTTTTCTAAGATTGAAGCAGGTAAATTAGAGCTAGAAGAAGCTAAAACAGATTTATTCCATTTGGTGGATCAGGCAACTAATACGGTTACTTATCAGATGGAAGAAAAGCAACTTGAATTAGTAACTATTATCGATTCTGAAATACCGAGGAAAGTTAAATCTGATGCTGTTAGGCTTCGTCAGGTCTTAGTTAATCTATTGAGTAATGCAGTTAAGTTTACAGAAACAGGCAAGGTTAAACTAAAAGTATCTAAGCTTAAATCTTTAAAGAAAAACAAGATTAAATTAAGATTTTCTGTAGAAGATACAGGTATTGGAATTAGCAAAGACAAACAAAAAATTATTTTTGATGCATTTACACAAGAAGACTCATCTACTACTAAAAAGTTTGGCGGAACAGGTTTAGGCTTGTCTATTTCAAACAACATTCTCAGCCTAATGGGAAGCACGCTTCAACTCGAAAGCGAAATTGAAAAAGGTAGTTTATTCTATTTCGATATTATTCTTAAAGTTGAACAAAACGATGAAGGACCAGAACTATTAGTTGAAAATGTTTTGATTGTAGACAACAATGTAAATAATCGAAAAAAACTAAGAGAAATGCTTACTGCTAAAAATATAAAAGTAACAGAAGCAGCAAGTGGAATTGGTGCACTGCAAAAGATAAGAGATACCTCTATAGACTTTGATGCCATCTTTATGGATTACAAAATGCCTTATATGGATGGAATTGAAACTATTAAGTACTTAAGAGAAAACTTTAAGGATATACAATCGAATATCATTTTATTGAGCAAACCAAAACAGTTAAAAAACATCCAAAGGCATTTCA
>PBYL01000003.1 GCA_002729595.1 Thalassovita sp.
GTAAAGAAAATATGAAAAGAAGTTTATAACAAACAACAAATTAGGTTTTGTTATAAAGTATGGCAATAAAATCAGGCAGGTATAAGTCGAATAGAAGAGCCTGCCTGTAATTATTTTAACCAATTTAGTAACAATGAAACTATATCTTTTCTTAATCAGCCTACTGACTGCAATTCAGGTTTCAGCCCAAAGCATTAATTTTAGCAATGAGAATTTTGCTTTTGAGGTTAAGCAAATAGATGAGTTTATTGAAAGATTTAACAATTCAGAAAAAACTCTAATAAACCAATACCTTAAAGAAAATTATAGCGCTGAGGATATTTCTAGAAGCGACTTAATCAAATCGCTATTTAACCAAAGTGATAAATCTTGGAAGCTCGACGAAGTAACTGAGTTTATCAAGCAAGTAAATAACAAACCATATATGCTTCATTTTGATGATGAAGATTGGTATGCAAAACTCAATTGTACTGTAGTTTATCAGGGAGACGAAATTCCAATGACGATGATAATGAACATCGAAAAGAATCCTAGAAGCAATGCAGTAAAATGGGTTATCACTTCTGTAGATGCAGATTTTTTATCTCTACCCGAAAGTTTAGACAAGTCTAAATCTATTAATCCAGCAAGTCACGGAACCAACTTTGTGTCTTTGGATAGGGCTTTAGATGATACTTCGAACATGAAAAACTATGTATCGAGAGATTTTGTACCAGATCAACTTACATTGTTTATGAGTTTGCTTTCTTGCAAAAACATCTCAATTAAGCAGGTAGATAAAATCGAGTATCATTTCTTGCAAATAGACGGATGGACTTTTACAGTTAAAAACTTCGAAAGAAACGAGAAAAACTCAGGTTGGCTTGTTAGCAGCCTAACGAAAATGGACGATCATCAGAAAAATGAATTCAAGAAGAGAGTTCTAAATCTAAAATAATCGTGAAAAAGTATTCTATTTTTTTCATAAGCTTATGCTTTTTTTCTTTTCAAGCAAGGGCTCAGGCAAGTCAGGTTGATTCCCTATCTAATGGCGATATCAATGAGATAAAATATTTGTCTGAGTCTTTTATTGAAGAGTTCGAGTTATTGCTTAACACTGTTGTAGATCCAGAACTTGGAGAATACAAGAGAAATGAAATTTCAGTAAACAGTTATAATCCTGCATCGGGTAATCAAATATTTGTAGATGGTGATGTTATTATCGAAGATGATATTGACCCTAACTACTTCGATTACTCGCAGCGTTCAAAAGATTCGCCGGTAAAAAAATACCTAAACGATCTTGACTTGTTTTATGAGAAAAGTGTTGAGCCCACAATCGACTTTTCTGAAATTGAAACCTTTAGCATAGGTGTTAAAGACTATGTATATGCAGTGGTATATTATAAAAGCTTCTTTAGAAGCCAGCATAGAATAATTAAAAGACCTTATAGACAATCTGAAAGAGTAGCGACAATTAAAGCCGAGCGAATTGGCAGACGCTGGAAGCTTTCAATAGTGAGTATTGTGTTTTATAATCCCGATAAGCATACAAATGAGTTAAATCCGGATATATCTTCAATACCTTTAGAGCTAACAGCAGAGTTTAAATCTCCTGCTCAAACAGATTCAACTATATTTTTGAAATGGTCTGGTAAATCTAATAATGTGTTTCCATTAACTTATAATTTGTATGAGGGAGGAATGCTGCTAGCCAGTATGAAAGACTCTACTTATCAGGTTGTAGATTTAAATCCTGAAACGAAGTACAACTTTCATCTAACAGTAGTCGAAGATTCTACAGGTCGTATTTCGCCTTCAACAAAGACATATTCTGTAAGTACTAAGGAAGCGCCTAAGCCAATACCTGTTAAAAGTTTTGCTTTTAAAAATGTATTGCCGGTTTATAAAAAAGGTTTTGACTATACCTTAGAATGGAGCAATAAGCTCAAAGAAAGTGGTGCCAGACTTGAAATTCGAGATGATAATGGTGAGCTACAACATGTAATTGAGCAAAGCCAAATAAGAAATTCGACAGAATGGACACCAGATGACTACAAAGTAGGTAGTGGTTATCAGTTTGTATTGGTAGATCCAAAAAATAATGAAGATAAGACTTACAGTTCTAGTTTTAAAATTGTAAGAAAAGTGCCACTATTCCTCAAGATAGCACCTGTATTAGTTGTAGGTGCAGTAGTTGGTGTAATCGCCAGCGGTAGTGGCAGTAGCTATTAATTTTTGAGCAGGTTCTGATAGATACTCGGTGCAGAACCAGGAATTGGAATTGCACCAACGTTTTTTTCATAAAAGGCTATAGGACCTGCTCCACCAATTATCCCATAGGCATATCCCGATGCTTTTAATGCATCTAGTGCCATTAGTAATAATAGTTTTCCTAAACCTTCTCCCCGAAATTTTTCTTGCACACCTGTTGGCCCAAAAAATCCTTTGCAGGTAGTTTCGTAGCAAGCAAAACCGGCTATTTCTTTGTCTTTAATTGCTACAATGCAAGAAACTGGTTGTCTTGAAAAAGCAACTTCCACCTCATCTGCCCACAAAATACTGAAATGTTCTTTTACCCAATCTTTTACATAAGTCTTTTCAGGAGCAATGGCATTTTTAAAAATGTAGCCTTTTTCTTCGAGCTGCTTTTTTAGTAGTGTATATTCTGGTAACTCATACAGCTTTACAAGCAAATCGGTCATTCTTTCTGTATTTTAGGGTTTGAAAGATGAAATTTATGATAGATTTGCGAACATCAAAAAACTAAATCGAATTTCGAATTAATTCGGGTTCTGTTAGTACATTGAGAATAAAGCTTCCGGGCTGTTTTTATAATTTTTGTAAAATATGAAGAGAATATTTTTGCTGTTTTTATTGGCTGTGATTTTTTTGTCTTGTTCTGCAGAAAAACAAAAAACGGATACTGAGATAGAATCAGACTCAACAGTTGATACTTTTAAAATAGAAGAACCCTTACCTATTCCCGGAGCTGCTGCTTTTGATGAGTATCTTCCAATATTGGAAGGTAAAAAAGTGGGCTTAGTTGTCAATCACACTTCTCTAATTGGAGATGTACATTTATTAGATACATTACTTGCTCAAGGAATTACAGTTACAAAAATTTATGCACCAGAACATGGTTTTAGAGGCGAAGCCGATGCAGGAGCTCATATAGAAAGTTCAGTTGATAGCAAAACAGGAGTGCCGATTGTTTCTGTTTATGGCAGTAAAAGAAAGCCTGATGCAAAAGACCTTGAAGATGTTGATGTGCTTGTTTTTGATATACAAGATGTAGGAGCAAGGTTTTACACTTACATCAGCACCATGCATTATATGATGGAAGCCAGTGCTGAAAACAATAAACAGATGCTGGTGTTAGATCGTCCAAATCCTAATGGAGACTACATTGCAGGGCCTATTCGTGCAGAGGGACTATCATCTTTTGTTGGTTTAGACCCAATACCCCTTGTTCATGGGCTTACTGTTGGGGAACTCGCTAAAATGATTAATGGCGAAGGTTGGCTTGCTGGCAATAAATCTTGTGATTTGACTATAATTCCTGTGAAAAATTACGATCACAATACAAAATATTCTTTGCCTGTAGCGCCATCACCAAATTTACCAAATGATGTTTCTATTAGGTTATATCCTTCTCTATGTTTGTTTGAAGCTACAGTAATGAGCATTGGGAGAGGTACTGATTTTCCTTTTCAGGTAGTGGGTTATCCAGATAGTACTTATGGAAATTTTGAATTTACGCCTGTAAGTATACCGGGTAAATCGACACATCCTAAACTAGAAGATCAAAAATGCTATGGCGTAGATTTAAGAAATACTTCACTCGATCATCAATTTACACTAAAATATATTATCGACTTCTATAAAAAAGCAGGTAACCATCCTAAATACATAGATAGAAGTCAGGTATTTAACAGGCTAGCAGGAAATACTACTTTGCAACAACAACTTAAAGACGGTTTGAGTGAAGAAGAAATTATGAAAAGCTGGGAGCCAGAATTGGCAGAATATCGCCAAATGAGAGAACAATACCTTTTATATCCCGATTTTGAATAACTAAAATTATTAGCATGACTCCCGGAATTGTTTTTACAGTAATTTTCGGCTATTTCATTTTATTGATTATTATTTCCTGGTTTACATCCAGACATGCCACTAACGATACTTTTTTTACAGGTAATCGTGAATCTCCTTGGTATTTAGTGGCTTTCGGTATGGTTGGAGCTTCACTCTCAGGAGTAACCTTTATTTCTATTCCCGGTGAAGTAGGCAATAGCAATTGGTCTTATTTTCAGTTGGTATTAGGCTATTTGCCGGGTTATTGGGTAATTGCCGGAGTATTAATGCCGCTCTACTATCGATTAAATCTGGTTTCGATATATAGTTTTCTAAAAGAAAGATTCGGGCTGAACTCCTACAAAACAGGTTCAGCTTTTTTTCTGTTATCCCAGACGGTTGGTGCTTCTTTTAGATTGTTCTTAGTGGCAGGTGTGCTGCAATTAGCCTTTTTCGATATCTACGGAATCCCTTTTGAGGTAACCGTAATAGTTACCATTTTCCTTATATGGATTTATACTTTTAAAGGAGGGATTAAAACCATTGTTTGGACAGATACACTGCAAACACTATTTATGCTGCTTTCGGTAGTGGTAAGTATTTACATTATCGGTAGCGATTTGGATCTTGGCGTAGGAGAAATGATCAACGTAATAAAAGATCATAAGTACTCGAAAATGTTTGTGTGGGACTGGCAGGCTGGTAATAATTTTTTTAAGCAGTTCTTCTCTGGAGCTTTTATCGCTATTGTGATGACAGGTTTAGATCAGAATATGATGCAGAAAAATCTAACTTGTAAAAACCTTGGCGAAGCGCAAAAAAATGTAATGTGGTTTAGTTCTTCACTCATTTTTGTAAACCTTTTATTTTTAGGTTTAGGAGTGATGTTATACGTTTATGCTGCTGATAAAGGCATTACTTTTCCAGTAGATGCAGAAACTGGTAGATTTTTATCAACAGACAAAGTTTTCCCTCAATTAGCACTAAATGAGTTTACAGTTTTTGCTGGGGTGGTTTTCTTATTAGGTATAACTGCTGCGGCTTATTCTAGTGCAGATTCATCGCTTACAGCCCTTACAACTGCATTTTGTGTAGACTTTTTAAATATTGACAAGAAGGAAGAAAAAAGTCAGAAAACGCAACGTATCATAGTTCACATTGCATTTTCTGTTATTATGGTAATGGCAATTATCAGTTTTAAATACATTAATGATGATAGTGTAATCAATTCTGTTTTTAAAGCTGCTGGCTATACTTATGGTCCACTATTGGGACTATTCACTTTTGGTTTGTTTACAAAAATCCAAGTGAAAGATAAGTTTGTACCATGGGTATGTATTGTATCGCCGATACTTTCTTACTTACTCAATGCCTACTCAGAAATTTTACTGGGAGGATACAAATTCGGCTTTGAGATTTTAATGGTAAATGGTGCTTTTACATTTATAGGTTTGCTATTGCTTAGAAAAAAAGCTTAAAGCGCATTGTAAAAGTTAACCAGTTGTTTTACTTCTTTTTCGTCTTTTAAGAAGGGTTTATTTGTTTTTAAATAATTACTCATAGCCTCTTCTTTATCTTCCATATGTTGTAGAAAGAATTTCTTATTGGCTTTTATAGGTTGTATCTCATTAGTTTTGGTGTCTAAGAGAAACAACTCTGTATAGTGGATATACTCATCGTATTGTTGGCCTGTGCCATAAGAGCTGTTACTATCAGCCTTTCTAATTCTGCATTTATGTTTAGATACAAGCACAAGTTTGCCATTTGCTAGAAGTTCTACAGATGTTTCTTCATCTGGTTTATCTACAGCCATTTTAATAAATGTTTTTTCATTGCCTACACCCAAAACTGTAAAAGATTTAATTTTGTAATTCAGAACAAGGTTCGCATTATTGTGATTTACTCTTCTGTAAAGTCTATCTTCTTCCACATCGTATTTAAGATAAACATCTGTTATAACAGTATCTGAAGTTAAGGTGATACTGCCAGGCAGCCAATCGTTGTGTAGGAGAGGTGAGCCATTTACTCCTTTATATCGATTGTCGAATGTGAGTACTGAACCATTGTACCAGTTTTCTCCAATTTTATTGAGGTTCTCTTGCTGAACAAGGGCACTTTGAGCAGCGCTTGTTTGGAGTGATAGAAATAATAAAACGTTGATAAGTAATAATTTGACAAAGGAGTTCATGCTAGATATTCATTTTAAATGATCAGAACTTGATTATATAAAAAAGACCCGGCAAATTAAAACCGGGTCTCATTTTTTGTAAGTAATTTCCTTAGAGATTAATTGTATCCAGCATTCTGAGTTAGATTCGGATTCACATTTCTCTCTCTTTGTGGAATAGGGAATACAAGTTCCTCAGCATTGTAAGCAAAGTTTCCAACTGAGCCTTGCAGTCTTTTTATATCATGGATTTTATGACCTTCAAAAGCAAGTTCAAGTCTTCTTTCCATATACACATCGTCTAAAGTAACAGAGGCTAAAAGAGGAGCATTTGCTCTATCACGAATTGTATTGATGTCTTCAAGTGGAGTAGCACCAATAGTAGTTCCTTCTTCTAAGTTCGCCTCAGCACGTATTAGGTACATTTCTGCTAATCTTAATATCGGAACATTACCAAATTGGTTGGTGAATTTGTAAGTTAAAACATCACCTGTAGTTTCTCCATAGAACATCATTAAACGATCGTCTAATGGCCATGAAATGGTTTCTCCACTAGGAATGGTGTCACCAAGGCTGTAACCATTACCAAAAGTAATGAAAGACGCTACATCGCCATCTAGTTCGAAAACAGAACCATTTAATACTAAGTTTGAGCTAAGTAAGGTATCTTTTGTTTCGTATAATGCTAAATGAGCATTTAAGATGTCGATATCACCACCAGTTCTACCACCAAATCTTTGAGTAGCAAAGAATGTATTTAAAGCATTAGTACCATCTTGGGTAGTAACCTGAATTGCGAAGATATCTTCTGCAGAATTTGCATCATTGTTAAATGCATTTTCGAATGAAGAGTTTAGGCTAAAGTTGCCAGATTCAATTACTTCGCTTGCTTCATCTCTAGCAGAAGCAAAGTTACCCATTGTTAAATAGACTCTTGCTAATAAAGCAGAAGCTGCTGAGCTACTTGCAAATTCATCATTAACTGCCGGTAAAAGAGATTTTGCATCTGTTAAATCAGAAACAATCTGCGTGTATACAGCTTCTACAGAGCTTCTAGCTACATTGCTTTCGTCTGTAATACCTCTAGTAGGTTCCAATACTAATGGAACTCCGTCTTGACTATTTGTAGTTCCTACTTCATAAGGTTGTGCATAGAAACGAATGAGTTCAAAATAAACCATTGCTCTGATGAATTTAGCCTCACCTTCTACTGTATTTCTATCTTCTACATCATCAAAAACATCTAATCCACTTAATACATTATTCGTGATATTGATGGTTTCGTAACCTTCTAGCCAAAC
>PBYL01000004.1 GCA_002729595.1 Thalassovita sp.
AAGGGCGCCGCCGGCAGCGGCCGCGACCAGGATCCCGCCACCGGCGATGAATGCACGTCGTCTCATTGCTGTCTCCGTTAATATTCGCAGCAGAGATCGGCCAAGTCCTTCCCTGGGTCAAGACCGCCTCGGGAGACGGCTGCTGTATCGTCAGTTTGCTGTGGACAGCGGATTTCCCGTCCCGGAACTGAGCGGTCCCTTCGCGTAGACTGTCGGGGCGCCGCTCCCGCGGCCGATGTTGCGAAAAACGCGGAGATGAACATGGCCTTCCTGCTCGTCCCACAGGGCCTGTCCACACATGCCTTCACCCAGGCCCATTTCGGGGCGAACTCGCTCTCCCCGCGCGACCGGATCGGCGAGGATGGAACCTTCGACGACAAGATCGAGACGCTGGGAGTGGAGCACGTCAGGTACCCTGGGGGCTCCCTGACGGAATACTACTTCGACATCAGCGACCCGGACGCGACCGAGGTCCGCAATGACGTGACCGGCGAGGTGAAGGAGGTCCTGCCTTACTCTGAGTTCATGACATGGGCCGAGCAGTCCGGCATCTCCGTCAATGTCGTATTGCCGACGCGCACGGCTCTTGGAGAAGAGGTCGACGCCAACGGGGACAGGTACGCCTCCATCGACGAGGACGTCCTGCGGGCGTTCGTTCGCGGCACGCTGGACGGAGATTTCGGCGCACCCAGGATACAGGGGTTCGAAATCGGCAACGAATACTGGGGAAGCGGCGAGATGTCCGCGGTGGAGTACGGCCGCGTGGCTTCCGAGATGTCCCGCATCGTCAAGGACGAGATCCGCGCGCATCCTGAACATGAAAGCCGTTTCGAGGATACGGATGTCATCGTCCAGATGGGGCAGACATACGGGGCGTCCGATATCCGGGACGAGTACGACCACCTGTCCCCCGGGGAGCAGGTCCAGGCGATCTCGCGCGACTACGGAATCGAGGTGGAAGGGCGTAGCCCGGACTACTCGCAGATCGCCGATCAGATGATCCTCGAGTCCTTCGATACCCCCGAGGAAATCGACGCCGTGGACGGGGTCGTGGCGCATATCTATTCCAAGGCACCGCACGTGCCCTGGTCGCGCACCTGGGACCTCGAGGAAGTGGACAAGGCCGACTGGGACGAGACCTTCGGCGAGGATCTGACCAGGCATGTCACCGAATGGAACCAGTCGGCGTCGAGCGGCGCCTACGACAAGGCTACGGACTACGGGCTCAAGAACGCCCGGGAAATGCTGGAGATCGCGGAAACCTTCCCCGACAACCATGTCGAGGCGGCGCATGTCTGGGCCGTCCAGCAGAACACGGCCACCGACCTCGGAGGAGACGAAGGGGAGGAGGGGCTGACTGTACCGGGGGAGATGTTCCGCCTGATGGCCGAAAGCCTTCCGGGGAAGCGCGAGGTCATTCTGGGGGAGGAGACCGACGACATCGAGAAGGAGGCCGAAGACCCGGAAAGCGGCGAGGAGGTCCACGCCTTTGCGGGCGAGGACGAGATGACGCTCTTCGCCTTCGCTGGTGAAAACGGGGGAGAGATGGAGATCGACATCTCCCGGCTGGTCGACGATTTCAAGTCCATGACCCTCACCCGCCTGGGCGTGAAGGATGGCACCGATCCAGGAGATGCGCAGGCCGAGCCGGCCCTTGAGGAGCTGGATCCCGGGGAACACGTCAGCGAGGGAACCATCGGCGTCGGAATGAAGCCGCACGAGATCCTGCGCATCACCATCGAGGCCCCCGAATACACAGAGGAGATGGAGCGCGGGATGGAGGCCGCGGAGTCACGCGAAGCGGCCGAGGAGGTGGACACGGACACGGCGTCCGACCCGGGCTGGCAGGACTGGACCGGACGGTACGGCACCGACCACGGGGCCCCGCAGGGGCAGGAAAACCAGCCGGATGAGGGGGAGACCGGCGACGAAGATGACGCGACCCGGGAGGACGAGCCGGCGGAGCAGGAGGGCCCGGGAGAGGATGACCAGGTGTATTCCCCGCCCGATCCGGGCGATACGGGCGGTGCGGATGCCGAGCGTCCCGACATGCCCGACGTGCCGAAAGAAGAGGATCCGCAGGTCCCGACCGACCCGGAGGACCCGGATGAAGATGCGGTCGTGGACGGGGACACGGACCAGGACCGCGGCGGGATGCCGGACGGGAGCTGCTTCGTCGCAACGGCGGCCTATGCCGATCCCAGTCACCCCGATGTCAGGGACTTGAGGCGTCTGCGCGACGAGCACCTGGTGCGATGGCGCGCCGGCAGGGCCTTCGTCCGCGTCTACTGGGTCATCGGCCCCCGTCTCGCGAACCACGTCCGCGACAGGCCCAGGCGCGCGGCCTTCAGCCGCGCCCTGCTGACGCCGATCGTCAGGGTGACCCGGAAATATCTACTGGATCGGGCATGAGGGGCTTGCGAAAAAGAATTACACAACCATATTTGAATTAGCCATCCAGGGAAGGATTCAATGACCATGCAGAGAATTGCCGCGATCATCACGGGGTTCGTTGCCGGCGCTGCGGCGACGGTCGTGACGCTCAACGGATTCGATGGCCACAGCTGGACCCGAGCCCTCTACAGCTTCACTTGCGGCGCCGAGGGCCGGATGAACGTCCACCGCGCCGGTGAGGATATCTCGATGTGTGTCGACATGAGCGACGCCTACCCTTCCGAAGAGGCGCTGGGCCGGATCCTGGCGCGCCTCGCGAAGGCCGAGGGCGAATGACGTTGCCCCGTTTCGAGCATTGGCATGGAGCGCTCATAGGCGGAGCGTCCTGAACGGCGGTCTTCCGTCCCTCCCCCTGCGGCGGATCTGCCGCGGCTTTTCCCATTTTCCAGAACGAGGATCCAAAACATGGAAAGCGAATCCATTTCCTTGCGGCTCAAGAACGGCTCGAGCGACAAGACCTACAACGTTTCCCTCGAGCCTTCGGGCGCGGGCTGGGTCGTCAATTTCTCTTATGGCAAGACCGGCGGAACCCTGACGGCCGGCACCAAGACCCGGGCGCCCGTCGCGTATGATGCTGCCAAAGAGGCCTATGACAAGCTGGTCTCGTCCAAGACCGCGAAGGGGTACTCCCCCGGGGGCGACGGTGTCGCCTTCTCCGGAACCGAGCTTGCGGGCCGCGTGACGAGCTACCAGCCCCAGCTCCTCAACCCGGTCTCCGAGGACGCGATGATCGATATGGTCAGCGCCGCGCCGGGCGCCTGGATCGCCCAGGAGAAACATGACGGCGAGCGCCGCGGTCTCAAGGTCGCTGGTGGCGAGATCATCCCGTCGAACCGCAAGGGGCTGCGCGTTCCCGTGCGGGGGGAAACCGAGGAGGCCGTGGCGCGCCTGGCCGCGATGGGGCTGGAGGATTTCGAGATCGACTGCGAGATCATGGGTCCCAAGCTGGTGGCCTTCGACGTTCTCATGCTCGACGGTGACGACCTGCGCGACATGCCGCTGAAGCAGCGCCTGGAGAAGCTCGGGATGCTCGACGCGATGTTCCTCAAGGCAGGTGTCGAGTCTGCCATCACCACGTCGCCCTCGTGGGAGCTCGACAGCGCCGCCACGGCGTCGAACATCATCGCCACCATGCGTGCGAAATCGGCCGAAGGGGTCGTGTTCAAGAAGTCCGATGCCACCTACCAGCCCGGGCGTCCCAATTCCGGGGGAGACCAGCTTAAGCTGAAGTTCTACAACGACGCGACCGTCCGCGTGGCGGCTGCCAACGACAAGCGGTCGGTGGCCATCGAGCTGCTTGACGGCGCCGAATGGGTGAAGGTGGGCAATGTGACCATTCCCCCGAGCGATGTCGTGCCGCCGCAAGGGAGCCTCATCGAGGTGAAGTATCTCTATGCCTACAAGGGCGGGGCCCTCTACCAGCCGCAGTACCTCGGCCAGCGGAACGATGTCGAAGAGGCCGAATGCACTCTCGCCCAGCTGATCTACAAGGCCGAGGCGGCCTGATCCCGGTCTCTAGCAGCCTGGCTTTCCATTACCGGGGGCGCGGCTCCCGGACAGCAGGACGATCAGCCCGAGATGACGGGTGAAGGGGGTTCCGGGACCACGATCCCGGGCCCCCTCGTCGTTCGGGGTCTGTCCCTTCACGATGGTGTCGATTGATCTTGGCATGGCTGGTCTCCTTCCTGGATGTCGGTAGGGGCCCCTGATATAGAAGACTGCATCACGGGGCCCGCCTGATGCACAGGAAGACATCAAGTATCGGCGAGTTCGCAGATTTTTCGCTCAGATAGTGAGGCGAACGGGCTCCATCTCGATATCCGTTTCGGTCGACCCGAAGGGGTCCTCGACAACATCCCGGCCACGGAGATCGCCGATCTCTTCAGCCTCGAAAGTGCTGTAGACGTCTATCATTGAGAAGTAGTGGTCCTCCGCGGTAGCCAGGAATCCGAACGGCTCGTATATCAGCTCGGCGGCATCTCCGATGGCGGTGATCCGACGGCCTTGGGCCTCGAGAAACTCTGCTCCCTGCGGCGCTCCACTGGACATTGCCCCGGGATCGAAGCCGTCGAATTGCGACAGGTAGGCCGAGAGCGTCTGCCTGTTTTTCAGATTGGTTTCATCGTGGCGGTCAGCATGCCCAGTGATCCTCTCGAGCAGGCTGGGCCGGATCCCGGCCGTGACCTTGTCGATGATTGTGTCGCCGTGTGCCTGATACGTGACGCCCGTTTTCGCAAGACGACTCGCCGTGCGCTTCAACTCACCGGCCTCCTCGTCAGGGATTCCGTTGCGCCGGATGATCGCATCGATCCTGCGGCCGGTTTCGTACAGGTGGTCCCTGAATGCTGCGACAACGTCGTTGTCACCAGGCGATTTCGGTTTCATGGGCATATTCTGGCTCCTCGTAATCATGGAATGGATCCCTGGGATGTCCGGGACGGGTGTCAGCCGGGCGATGATCCAGCCCCGCGATCTGAGTTTCCACGGCACGCAGGACCTCCGGGTCGCGCGCGGGAAGCGTTTCGGCGCACCAAGAAAAGCAGTCGATGAAATCGCGCCGTGCCCTTCCGGGGAGATGACAGGCGATTTGCACCTCGAGAGGGCGAGGATCCCCCTTGTTGACCCGGGTCTCGCGGCCGGCGCTCAGGGCGGGCTCGGCCACGAGGGCCAGGCATTCGTCGTTGCGGATCCGCACGTCGATCTGCTTGATCTGCGCCTTGGTGATGATGGTGTTCGCCTCATCGAGGCGGAAGGCCTCCAGGATGACGCCCTGCGCGGCATTCTCCAGTGCCGCGTACCCCGGCATCATGGCCTTCAGGGGGGTCGGAATGTCGCCGTAGAAGGCCTCGGCCGCGTCATGGAGCAAAAGGGCCACCGCGTCCTCGAGGTAGGCCACCTCGCCCGCCTCGACGGCCCATTGCGTCATGAGGCAGGCGTGTTCGGCCACGGAGTAGAACTCCGCCCAAGGCTTGATCTGGCCAGCGTAACGACAGGTCCTCGCCATACCCCAGGCGAGATCATCGAGGTAGACGGCCCGCGGATGCGGATGCTCGATCGACCACATTCCGCCGCGCGCGGTGGCAAGCCAGGCGCCCCGCTCCGTCACCGGCAGGGTGCGCGGGTCCGCGTCAGCGTCGATTTGGCTTCGGGGCATGCTCGTCATCCCTCGACAATGCGCGCAGCGGGCGAAAAATAGTAGTGTCGTCGTGATCCGCATTCAGTCCGGCAACAGGCGGGACGAGGCGGAGGTGAGGGTCGTGCGCAGGCTCTCCGGCTGCATGGCCGAGGCCAGCATCACGAAAGCGAGCCCCAGCACGATCAGGAGACGGCCTGTCAGGCGGGGGCGACGGCGGCTGCGGCGACCACGGCCGCGCCTGCGGCCCGGGGGGCTGCGGCGCCGGCGACGATCCACCCGCCCCCCGACACGGGAAATGGCGCGACGGACGTCGTCGGGCGTCGCCTCGAACCATTCATTGTGGACATTGCGCACGCCCATCTCGGAAAGGACGCGATGAACGTCGCCATCCGAGAATGCGCGACCACGGCGGGTTTTGGCGGGCGCGGTCAGGAGCAGGGTGTAGGGCACCTTCTCGGGAGAGGACGCCCCGATTTGCTCGCGGATCCGAACATGGGGATCACGCCGCGTGAAACCGACCTTCACGAGCCCCCTGCCCCGCCGGCGCCCGGACCAGCGAGTTCTCCTGTAGGCCGGCGTCGTGTATGCGTAGATGGTTCCGCCGCGTCCCAAGGGACCCCCTTTCCCGGTTCACACGCAAGGATATGAGAGGTCGTGCGAAAAATAAGGGAATAGCGTTCGAGATGTGTGGATAACCGCGGAGGAAAGCTCAAATTCACCTGCATGGTTGATATTCGCATGATAACCTCACAGGTTGAAGATACGCGAAAAGAAAGGATATCGCATGTTTGCAGATCGCTCCAAGACACTCGTCACCCTCCTTCTGGACCGCTCGTACTCCATGAACTTGATCAAGAAGAGCACGCTCTCCGGGCTCAACCAATGGCTCGCAGAGCTACGCCGCAGCAAGGATGCTTTGCGCTTTTCGCTGGTGCAGTTCGATTCTCACGGCGGCCCGACGCCCGCCGCCCAAAGCGCACATGCGCCGGCCGGCGCCGTTCCGGCGGGACAGGCTCTCGGAGGCCCCCTGCCCGGTTTCAGATCGGAAATGGAGCTTCTGCGGACCCACGTGGCAACGCCCATCGCCGAGGTCCCGGACATGACGGATGCGGATTTCCTGCCGCGTGGCGGCACCCCGCTGATCGATGCGGCCGTGACGACAATTCACGCGATCGAGGAAAGCCTCGAGGGACGGACTGACGTCAAGGTCGTGCTCGCGATCCAGACCGATGGTCAGGAGAACACGAGCAAGTCCCATTCCTGGGCGGACCTGAAGGCGCTTGTCGCCGAGAAGGAGGCCATCGGCTGGGAGATCCTCTTCATGGGCGCCGGCATCGATGCTTACGACCAGGGTGCGAAAATGGGAATCGCACGGGAAAAGACAATCTCCTACGGCACCGACATGGCGCAGACGGTGTCTGCCTTTCGCGACACGGGCAGCAAGACGGTTCTCTACTCGTCCGGGACCGCGGCCAGCATGGCCTACACCTCGGAGGAGAAGCTTCGCGCAGGTGACGCGGGATGAGCGGGGACGGCGCGCGCATCTTCGGCGCCCGGCTGGGGGATATCCTGGCTCGGCATGACCGCACGCAGAGTTCCGTGGCCTCCGGAATGGGGGTCACGAATGCCTACATCTCGGCTCTGCGGACAGGGAAAAAGGGTGTCAGCGCGGCCACCGTGGACAGTCTGGCCGACAACATCGGGGCCACGCCGGATGAGCGTGTCTCCCTGCATCGCGCCGCCGCCGTCGATGCGGGTTTCCGCCTGGATCTCCCGGACGACTTCTGAACACCGGGGCGCGTGTCCAGATGCGCGCCCTGCACTCAAGAAAGGAATGCCATGCATGTTCACTACCAGGATCGCCCCTGGCTTCACCCGTCCATGCCCGGGCACCCCGAGCGCGCACACCGCGTGGCTGCCAGCCTGGCAGGGCTTGCCGATCTCCCCGAAGGGGATTGTACCTTCCTGCCGGTGAAGCCGGTCGATCTCGCTGCAGCAAGCAGCGCGCATGACCCCGAGTACCTGGCGATGCTGGGAGCAGAGACCTTCGAGAGCATCCGGCGCCGCACTCTCGATGGCGGCGACACCGTTCAGGCGAAGACGAGCCTGGAGGCGGCCCTCGAAGCCCTGGGCGGAGCCCGCGCCGCGACCGATGCGATCATGTCCGGGCGGACACGCTCTGCCATGCTGGTGGCCCGCCCCGCCGGGCATCACGCCACGCGCGGGCAGGCCATGGGCTTCTGCCTGCTGGGGGCCGCGGGCTGGGCCGCCATCGAGGCGCAGCGCAACTGGGGCGCGCGTGTCGCCGTCCTCGACTTCGACCTGCACCACGGGAACGGCACCCAGGACATCCTGCACGACGAGCGTGACATCTTCTTCGCCTCGACGCACCAGGACGGGATCTACCCCGGCACTGGGGCGGCCTCCGAAACCGGGGCGCACGGGCAGGTGATGAACGTGCCACTTCCCCGGGGCAGCGGCGGCAAGGTCATGCGCGAGGCATGGCAGGGCATCTTCCGGGCCGTGGCCGACTTCCATCCCGACCTGATCCTTGTCTCGGCCGGGTTCGATGCGCACGGTGACGACCCACTTTCGGACCTGAACTGGTGTTTGGAGGACTATCGCTGGCTCGGCCGGCAGCTGGCGGGGCTCGCCGATAGTTGCTGCGACGGGCGGATCCTCTCGATCCTCGAGGGCGGGTATGATCTGAGGGTCCTGCGCCATGCAGTGGCTGCCTGGGCATCGCAGCTCTGCGAGCTCGACGCGCCCGTCTGCCCGGCATTTACAGACGCGCCGAAACTGGCCGGCTGGCAGTCTCCCTACCTGGGTCATGTTGCCGTTCCCGACAAGGACGCGCCTACTGAGTTCGTCCTGCGCAAGATGCACCGGCGGCTCTGGATCGAAAACGCGCGGACCGGCCAGCCGCTCTGGACCCCACCCGATTTCATCCGGCTCGAGGGGCGCGAGCTTTCCGCGAACCTGGTGTCGTCGGCCAACGAAAACGGCAGCCTTCATATCGATGCCGTAATCGCGCTCGAGGCCGCGGCCGGACGGGCGTTTGGCTACAACTCCGGCCGCTCACGGGATTTCGACAGGAAGACCGGATAATACTCCGGCGTTCACATAACTGGATTGCCCCGCCTGACGCTTGCAGAACGGCAGCTCTTCATGGTGAAACTGCTGCCATGTCGGGAGCAATTGCCAGTATCAGCCGTCCACGGTTTCTCTGCCTTCTTCGAAGGTATCTCGAAGATGACCGGGAACACCTCGGCGCCATGCTCGAAACTGCGAACGCATTGCGCGAGACGAACGGCTGGCCATGGTATGTCCTGGTCCAGTCCTACGCGACAAACGGTGGCGTGGCGCGCTGGAACACGTTCCTCGAGCAGGCGAACGGTGCAGAGCGGATCCGATGGGAATGCCTGTTCGCGGATGATCCCGATGACATCGATGCCGCGGAGGATCGGCTCTGCGCGCTTTCCGAGGAGTTTGCCGCACGAAGATGGCTGTCCAGGACGCGCCCCGCGCTTCTTACGTCACTGCGCCGCGTCCACGCGCTCGGTGGCCCCGACGCGATGGCGCTTGTCTGGAATACGTTGCCGGAAGCGCAGGCCCTGCTTTGCTGGCTCAAGACCTTTCCGATGATCGGCGACAAGTACGCGCGCAACATGTGCATGGACGTCGCACATCCGCTGATCCGCGATCATGTGGCGCTGGATCACCGGCTCAATCGCATCTGCG
>PBYL01000005.1 GCA_002729595.1 Thalassovita sp.
GCTATTAGAAAATCAAAACAGGAAACTCCTGCGGTGTCTACTTCATATTTTAAATATCCGCCACTTACCTCTATTTCTCGAACTCTAAAAATATTATCTAGCAAAGGTTCTGATAAAACAGAAACATATAACTTGTCGAATCGCGCTAAGGTATCTATAGTTTGTACTGCACTAGAATCACTTTCGTTCAATCTGCTTCCTAACCATAATCCATTAAACTGCACAGTAGCCAGAGGAAATTCTTTTATAAGTGTGAAAGACACACTTTCCATACCCAATGGGGCATCTAAATATTCACTCACCTCGGAAACTGCAAGTTTTGTGATTTTATCTTCCATTACCCACGCAGTAACTATTAGCCCTATAAATAAGGTTAATACAATCAATAATGTGATAAAGAAGATTTTAAAAACTCTCTTCATAAACTAACCAGAAAAATCTCATTTTTAAGTTAAAAATGTTTAGTCGTATTTTAAGTTTCCTATTTTTAGAACTGTAAGTTTCAGTATTATTTTAATCCAAAGGTCATTTATTTGAAAAAAATTCCTGTTACACCACATACTTTAAGATAACAAAGTATGCGATAAAAAAATAATATAATTTACCCCTAGTTCTAATTGATTGGGTTTGGGTGAATTGGAACTAGGGGGCTTCGAGTGTATAATGTAAGATTTTAAAAATCAGTCCGCTTTTAGTACTCTTAAAATACCAGTTTTGTTAGCTTTTTGGTAATAGATAATGTACACCCCACTTGCCTGATTAGAGATGTCTATAGATATACTTTTTGCTTGTTTTGTTTTTAAATGAGAGGATATAAATTTACCATTTACATCGAAAACTAATACACTGGCTTTTTCAGCTTCATTAGAAGTATCTTCTATCACAAGATTGCCAGAAGTTGGATTGGGATATACTGTTAGTTGACTATTTAACTCTTTATCTGCAATGCCAGTTATTTCTACAATTTTGAGCGTATCTGTTGCAGACCCTTGGTAATTCTTATCAATTACATCTGCCTCTACCAGATAATTACCTAAAGCGCTTGGAGATTCTTGCTGACCATTATACAGTATTTCTACCAACAAACCTACCGGATTAGTATTTACACTTACATAAGTAGGTTTGCCTGTATAAACTTGTTCCAAATTTGACAAAGTTACTGTTGCACCTGCTTTTTGTATTTCTAATTCACCATTAAATTGACCTGTGTAATTATCATCATTTGTTTCAACTACTATATCATAAGTTCCGGCATCTACAGGTTTGCTCATATTACCATTATAAGTTGTAATAACATCTACACCCAAAGGGTCTGTTGTAATATTTACTGCTTTGCTATTTCCATCGTAAACATGTGAAAGGCCACTCACAGCAAAGCTTACTACCATAGGTTTTATTTTTAAAGTAGCTGATTTCGTAAAGGTTTCTCCTTCGTATTCTACAGAAACTTGTACTTGGTAAGTTCCTGCATTTGCTGGGAGAGATTCGCTATTGTTGTACAGAACTTGGTAAGTTAATCCTGCGGGATTCGTACTTACATTTACTCCTTTTGTAGAACCATCATAAGTATGCTCAGTCTCACTAATGTTGATTGTAACTACTGCTTTTTCTGAAATTAGTAATGTAGCTGAAGCTTCTCCTTCATAATTAGCTTCGTCGATACTAACAAGAACCTGATATGAACCCACTGCTGATGGTGGAATTTCTGAACCATTGTAAGTGATTAAATAATCTAAACCAGCTGGCTCTGTACTTACATTTACTGATTTAGGAGAACCATCAATTGTATGCTCCAAATCGGAGATGGTTATTTTGGCTGTAGCTTTATTAATAATTAATGTTGTAGTTGCAGAGCCTGTGTACAAGTTACTAGTAGAATTAACCTTTACCTCATAAGAGCCTGCGTTTTTAGGGTAACTTGTTGAACCATTATAAGTAATGGAATAGTCAACCCCTGCTGGCTCACTTGTAACTGATACTTGCTTGGCAGAGCCATCGTAGGTTTGTTCTGTGTTTATGATAGTGAAAACTACCACTGGCTTCTCAGAAATCACCATTGTCGCCTTGGCTTCTCCTTCATAATTCGATTCATTAATACTTATTAAAACCTCATAAGAGCCCACTGCTGAAGGTAATTCTTCTGAACCATTATAAGTTATTGTATAATTTAAACCGGAAGGCTCTGTCTTTACCTCTACAGATTTTTCTGAACCATCAACTGTATGTGCCAAATTAGTTATATTAATCTTTGCTGTGGCTTTAACTATTTGTAAAGTTGCCATAGCAGAACCTGTATAAATATCATCTTCTACGTTCACCTCTACTTTGTATATGCCTACATTTATAGGTTCATTTGTAGAGCCATTGTAGGTAATGGAATAATCTATACCTTCTGGCTCACTTGTTACCGATACCTGTTTGGCAGAGCCATCGTAGGTTTGTTCTGTGCTTGTAATGGTAAAAGATACTACTGGCCTCTCGGAAATCACCATTTTTGCGCTAGCTTCACCTTGATAATTTAAATCTTCAATACTTACTAAAACTTCATAAGTGCCTACAGAAGAAGGAGTTTCTTTTGAACCATTGTAAGTAATTAAATAATCTAACCCAGCTGGCTCAGTATTTACTTTAACCGATTTAGAAGACCCATCTATGATATGTTCCAAATCGGATATAGTTATTTTGGCTGTTGCTTTATTAATAATTAATGTTGCAGTAGCTGAACCTGTATACAGATTACTAGTAGAATTTACCTTTACCTCATAAGAGCCTGCTTTGATTGGTTCTTCTGTAGAACCGTTGTAAGTAACTGAATAGTCTATTCCTTCAGGTTCACTTTTAACTGTTACTTGTTTCGCAGCGCCATCGTAAGTTTGTTCGGTGTTTTCAATACTAAATGTAACAATACTTCCTTCTACTGTAATTTCGGCTTTGGCAGTTGTACCACCTAATCCTTCATTATCATTACTTAAAGATGCTTGAACCAGAAATGAACCCGTTTCTTTAGAATCTTTATCAGGTGTAAATTTTAAGCCTTTTGCAACTTCTGTTGCAGTGACAAATGACGAATTCAGAATTTCAGTTGTTCCATTGTTTAAGAATAATTTACCTTTCTGTATATCAGTAATTTTGAAAAAAGTGACCTCTTCTCCATCAACTTCATTGGGTTTGATTACTAAGCCATCAGTAGTTTGTTGGTTTACTGAGGTATTGGCATTTGTAACATAAGGTGCGCCATCTATAACAGGTAGCACTTCAATTTTGAAACTCAATTTTTCACTAGCATTCTCATTATCTCCATAATAAGCTCCATTATCAAAAAGTTGTATTTCGTAAGTTACTTCTCCAAATGTATTTGGGTTTGGATGAAAAGTAAAATTGCCATTGGTAAGATCAATTTGAGAAGGTTGACTAAAACTAAGTGAACCAGTTCTAGCTATTTCGAATAACTGATAACTTAATTGTTGGCTATTTTCATCTGTAGCAGAAGCAGGACCTGTAGCAATATTTTGAAGCAAACTACTTATACTTAGTACACCCGTATCTTCATTTATTTTATAGGCTGACTGACTTAAGGTAAAAATTGGAGCATCATTTACAGGAAGAACATTTATAGTTATTTTATATACTTCATCACTATAATTAAAGCCATCACTAACTTTAAAATGTAAGGAGGCATATTCTTCTCCATTTTCGTTTGATGCAGGCTTAAATTTTAGTTTACTGATGTTTGAGCTTGAAATCTCTTGATTGATCGAGATGGCCTCACCACTATCTTCTGAATTGTTACTGTTATTATCTAAAAATAAATCTCCTTTAGCAGGTAAACTTGTAACTTGAATTTGCTCTAGTTCATCACCTTGATTCTCATCATAAAAAGGAAAAATACTCGAATTGAAAGTGTATGTATTATCTTCTGGAATAGAAATATCAAATGCTGCTGAAGTTGGAATTTCATTAGGTTCGTACTTCCATAATTCTTTGCCATGCTCACCATCGTCTGCAATGAAAAATAACACCTCTCCATTACTAATTAATTGCTCAGGATTACTGCCTGTTTCTCCCGGAATAATATCTGCAAAAAGTTGAGTACCTTCTTCCGTACCATCTGTTACCCAAAGTTCGCGACCATAAGTTCTATTATAAGCATTGAAATACAATAATGAATTATGTGAGCAAAAATGTGAAGAAAGATATGTTTTATCATCATCAAACTCTTCGGCTTCAAAAGCCTCAATCGATTTTAATTCAAATACTTTATCTTCAACTGAATCATATTTCCACAAACCATTACTTTTAACATATATATCAGAATGATAACCATATTCGTCGTAATATTCATAATAATCACCTTTTAAGCCTCCAAAGTATAAATCACCATCATATTCAGAGTATATGTTTTCATCCTCAAAAGGATTAATTTCTTTACTTACATAATACTCACTTTCTATCCAAGAATAACCAGTTTTATGAGGATATATATGAAATCCTGAACTTTCATAATTCATATAAAATCCATATTGAGCATCAAAAGAACTTCCTACATAAAATAAGGAGTTTTGTAATTTAATTAAATCCATATAAGCATATGGACTTGAGATCATGTAATCATTTTCACCATCAGTATATGATATATCTTCATATCCAGCATACCCCATCCTCTGAATATAAGAATAATATAAGCGATCATTTACAACTATATAATCTGAAACATAAATTGTAGAACCAAAATCATCAGGTCCAAAATAAATCCCATCTACAATATTTATATTTGTACCATTCCACTTCCATAAATAATAATCATATTCAAAAAAGAGATATTTGCTCGTTGCATATAAACCATTTATTTGAATCTCTTCACTTTCACTGTATGAATAAATAAAATCCGTTACTAAACCATCAGTACTCCACAACTCCTTTATTTGCCCTACTTTATTGGTGTTAAAATATAATTTCCCTTTAAACTCCGTAAAATTAATAGGATCAATTCCTCCACTTCCAGGGTTAATATCTTTTACAATTTGAGTACCGCTTGTGGTTCCATCGCTTTTCCAGACTTCACCACCGTAGGTTTTATTATAAGCAGCAAAAAATAAAGTACCATCAATTTCTGTGAGCTCGCTTAAAAAACTACTTCCAGAACCCGGATTGATGTCTTTTACCATATAGGTTCCGACTTCTGTGCCATCACTTCGCCACAATTCTCTACCATGTGTTCCATCGTTGGCAGCAAAATAAAGAATGCCATCCATCACTACAAACTGGTCGGCTTCACTATCTCCTGCACCAGTATTTATGTCTTTTAATAATTTTACATCTGAGAGTTTATCCTGAGAAAAAACTATGGCGGCATATCCAAGCAGCACTAATAAAAGGGCGAATCGTTTCACTTAAATTTATTTTCATCTTCTAATGATCAGAGCTAGTTCCCTTGGATTCGAGCCAAATTTAAATATTAAAAATCACTATCCAATTTTGAGGATTAGATTTTGTAGCAATGTCTCACTCCCTTATATAAAAATACCTGTAAGCAGGTAATCTTGATTTCTAATAACAATATGCACCAATCGAGTTTGATTAATAATGATATTTTATATAAATTGATCAAAATCACTCCAAACGTATTTTCAATCGAATTTTCAACCGAGCTTTCAGCCGTATTTTCAACTAGAATAATAACTTCTATTATTTATAATTTTTTTATCTAAACTGACAAATTGCTCTAATATGAATATTGTACTAGACTATGGGCATGGTGGTATTGATAGTTACGGAAAATACACCACTGCACCTCACAAAATGTTTACTTACCCAACTGGAGAAGTAGCTTACGAAGGTTTTTTTAACAGACAAATTGGTGGATTGGTAGAGATATATCTCAGATCGCATTACCCTCAATACAATGTTATTACCACTGTAAAAGCTACAGACTACAGAGATGTTCACCTATCTTATAGGGTTAAAGTGGCAAATGAGTTTAATCCCGAAGAAACCATATTTATCTCTTTGCATTCCAATGCTTCTTTTGAGCATACAGCTAGAGGATTCGAAATTTACACTACGAAAGGCATTACCAAAAGTGATGGCTTGGCTACTTGTATTGGCGACTCTGTAAAAAAATATTATGATGAAATGGGGCTGAGAGTAAGACAAGATTATATAAGTGATGGTGATATTGATAAAGAGCTAGATTTTTATGTGCTCAGGAAAACTAGATGTCCGGCTGTACTCATCGAAGCATTGTTTTTCGATTGCTGGGATGATTACATTATCTTAAAAGACCCTGCTTACCAGAAAGAATTTGCTTGGAATGTTTATTTGGGCATTATTAAGTATTTGAATAATTTATGATATTAGAATCTCAAATACTTTTAAACAAACTATATCATCATGACTAAGACACCTCCAACTGAAAAAGTTGAACCTGTAAAAGAGCAAAAATACATGCTCTCTGAGGCTGATTATATAAAGCAAAGACTAGACGACCAGATAAAGTGGTACAGTAAAAAAAGCTCAAATAATAAAAAGCAATTTTACACTGTAAACATTTTGGTAATTACACTTTCTGCATTTATTCCTTTTTTATCTGGGCTAAAAAGCCTACCTCTTAATGCTGAACTTACTGGCTTTTTAGGGATTGTTATTGCTGTGGTTACAGGACTTTCTTCTTTAATGAAATACCAAGAAAACTGGATTACCTATCGCAAAACTGGTGAGGAGTTAAATCACGAAAAATATATGTACGTGACAAAATCTGAACCTTACCACGAAGACGAAAATAGATTTAATTTACTAGTGCAAAGGGTTGAAGAAATTTTGGAAAATGAGCATAAAGAATGGACTAGTTATGTAAATAAAAAAGGCAAATAAGCTGGTAGTTCTTAAAACTTCCAGCTTATTTGTGTTTAGCTTCCTATAATTAAAACCCATGGTTCATTGCTTGGTGCAGTAAAAACTGATTGAGATGCAACTGTTGTTCCTTGTTGCTCAATAGCTCCATTTTTTGGGTTAAACCAATGGTATTTTAATCCGGCAGGGATTGAGTTAATTTCTATTTCTCCACCATTGTTTAAATAGCTAATGTATAGCTTACCTTCTTTAGCAAGTAAAGGTTGATTATTGGCTGTTAAATCCCATCTTTTTTCGATGTCGGCAATGTCTAAATTTCCTAAAGCTTTTGATACAAGCCCTACATAATTGGCACCTTCTTGTTGCATCGCCATTTGCCAAGATTTGTTCTGGCTTGCCCAAGCCGACCAACCTTCTTCTTCTGGTGAGAATTTCCATTGCCATAAACCCGCAGCTCCATAAACTACACCCATAGTTCCACCAGACATGAGTTGCATCCAAGCTTCTTCGCCTTGCCACCAACCTAAACCATTTTGTCCAAAGTTTACTCCTTCGTAGGTAGGTTCACCATTCATGCTCGCTTTTGTCGGTTTGTTTTCATACATTCTTTCCACTTTATAGTACATATGCTCACCATTATGCCCGGTTTGTGCCCACTGAAAATCTAACCAAGTTTCTGCTTGGTGCACTTTGTTATAATGCTCACAATCTTTAATCGGATTGTCTACTGCCCATGGAGCTACATAATCATCACAAGGATTATAATGCAAACCTGTAGGTTGCTGGTAGGCATCCCATTCTTCGAGCATTTCTCCACTTTCTTTTACTCCAGGATCGTCTCCCCCATTATCTCCGGCAATTAACCAAAAAGCCGGTTGGCTGCCATATCTTGCTAGTAAATATTTACAGTATCTCACATATTCTTCTGGCTCCACATAATTGCCCAATACATCCAAACCTTTCCAACCAAAACCGTGAAATACTGGTTGGTAAACGGGTACAATCTCGTGATCTATCAAAATACTCATTAAAGTATCCATATACTGAAAATAGCTTGGAACTAGATTATTGATATGTCCATCCGATAGATCAGTAAATCCTCTTTTAAAGCCCAATTCTGTATTTCTTTTATCTGGTCCTTCAGCTTTCATATCTGGTTGAACTGACATCAATAATGCTGCATTAAATCCCTTTTGTTGTCGGTCTGTTGCATAAATTTCCACTTGCTCTTTGGTAGCTCTAAACGGAATTGACCAAGGTGTGTCACCAATAACTAAAAACGAAGTTCCATCTTTATGTACCACATTCCTTTTCCCTTGAGACATTTGTAACAAACCATGTTTTAGAAGCTTATTATCGCCTTCGTATGCTATAGACTGAATTTTACCAGTTTTGCCATTGAGTCCTTTGTCTGTTTCATTAGAAGCAAAAGTTTTCCATGTCCAAACAGTATTAGAGTCTGGTGGTGCAAATCGCAATTTCCATGTTTTATCACCATCCCAATAAGCGGGTCTCTTTAATGTTTCTTTATCTTGATTATCGAAAACCGCCCAGACTTCTACATCTGTATAAGGGTTTTTATAATCTCCTTCAGAAGTGAGTGTAATTTCATAAGTACTCCATTGAGGAATTTTATCGAGCGGTTCTTCAGTTTCTTCTTTGCTACAAGCTAATAGTAACAGAGTTATAGCTAAGATAGAATAGGTAGTAAAGTGTTTTTTCATCTTCATCAAATTTTGAGGAAGATATTTTTTTTTAGCTAATTATAAAAATTCAAGCAAAAAATAACCAGACAGTACGGTATACGTGAAGTCTGGTTATTTTAAGAGTTTTCTATCACTTCACCATGTGTCTATAATAAGTTTCCATTACAATTGGGGCATTTTCTGGTAAAAATTGCTTTTGCTTTTTGTATTCTTCTAATTGCAAATAATCTTCGTGGTATTCCTGCCAAGCTAACATATATTCTCTTAGCGTAATGGAGTTCTCGAAGTTAAACATCGCCTCTGCTTTGTTAAGGAATGACGTATCGTGCAACAAAGACATATAAATGATAAGACTTTCCCAATAGTGCTTAAAATTGTATTTTCCTGAGTACCGTGCTACAGCAGATCGCAAAGGTCCACCATACGCAGGATTTGCTCCTGCTGCCATGTAAGTTGCCATCATTCTTCCTGCAGCATCCAAATTCAATAATGGATTAAATCGTTCATCTGCTTGAAAAAGAGAAAATGGATACTCTCTATTTTTTTCAACCAAATCTCTCAGCTTTCTTCCGAATTCCTCATCGCGGTGCATGGTCGCTTTTTCGTAGCAAGTAAGCCCAAACTCATTGGCAATAGAAGGCTGCATATGGCATAGACCAATACCACCATCATCAATACTATTTGGTAAAAATGGCAAGCCACTACTCTCTTGTATTATCATACAGAGCAATAAACCCGAAGGCAAAAAGTATCTTTCCTCTACGGCAGTAGTGATTGGCAAAAAGCGCAAAGCATATAACACCTTACCAACATTACGATCGTAATCTGCACCAACAACACCAAGTTTATTTTGTTTACCCGGAATAATAGCTTGTGGATATGGAAAAGAAGGTGCCGTAGAAAACGATAATTGAAGAGTCTCTTTTCGCAAATTTTTAACGTGTTCTCTTCGTACAGTATCTTTCAATGGAAGTGGTGAGAGCTTTACCCAATCATTTAGAAATAAGCTTTTTTGTACTGTTTTTACTTCTTCTGGTTTTCGAATCTTATCTGCAAAATGGCCAAATACCCATCCATCAGTTCCATCTTTAGTTTCTATGAGATACCAAGGAGCAGATGGCTTTTCTCCATCTTTAAAATTAAGCGTATCTGCAAACGATGTTTTAGCTAGCAAAGAGTACTTTTTACCTTCTTCTGCGGTACCTAATAATTCTGCTTTGCTATCAGGATACTTTCTAATATTCACATTAGTAGAAGGCTTT
Source organism: Thalassovita sp. (assembly GCA_002729595.1). Lineage (GTDB taxonomy): Bacteria > Bacteroidota > Bacteroidia > Cytophagales > Flammeovirgaceae > Chondrinema. The sequence goes on from PBYL01000005.1 coordinate 9,818, forward strand.
AGCATAGGATTACAAGCTGAAAGTAATACTATGAGTAAAAAAATACTGGTTTGTTTAATCATAAAAGCTATTGTTATTTTAAGGACTTAATGATACTAATCCGTCGAAGTTTTATGCAAAAAAATCGATAATTCGGAAAATAGAAACTAATTGACTAAAAGAATGCCATAGTCTGAAATGCAGATAAATCATTTTTAGTTTCTAACCTAGCTGATAGTTGGGTTTGTCATATCTAATAAAATAGTATTATTCCTATTTTATTATAAATATAATTAATCTTGTGATTAAAAAGGAAAATAGAAATGCATGGATTAATTTAATGATGATTTTATATAAAATAACTTCAACATCAAATAATAAAATTGAGTGATTTATTACTCTAATGGCTCAAATTGATGCATTTTAGGAAAGTATATCCTTCTATAAAATTTCTAATCCTGCTCTTCTAAATGGAGCCAATGCATGATGGTTATTATCAAGTTCTGTTACTAAAACATCTAACTTATCTAAAGAATCAATTTTGAAAGGTTGTACTTTTCCAAGTTTTTCTGAGATGCATAATGAGACTACTTTATTGCTTCTGGCGATCATCGATCTTTTGGTAATGGCTTCTTCTCTATCATTTTCAGTAAGTCCAACTTTTGTGTGTAAACCCGTCATACCGACAAAACAGATATCTGCGTGGATATCAGATAGATAATTAATTACATCCAAACCAATTGTAAGATTAGAGCTTTTGTGCAATTTCCCACCTAATAAACAAACATCAAGTTCTGGGTGATCACAAAGTGCAAGCGCTACTGAAAGGGCATTTGTAAATACTGTAGCTTTTAACTCGTAAGGGATAATTTTTGCCAACTCATAATTAGTTGTCCCCCCATCTATTATAATTACTTGATCATCTTCTATTAAGGATAAAGCCTTTCTCACAATCTTTACTTTGCTGCTATGTGCATATATATTTTCAAGTGAAGATTGGAAAGAAGAAAATGAGCTTGACATGGCTCCACCATGCACTTTTTTTAACTGACCTTTATCGGATAATTCTTTTAAATCTCTACGAATAGTATCTTCTGATACGCTAAGTTTCTCACTTAGATCTATAGATTTTACTTTATTGTAGGTTCTCAGTTCTTCTATAATAAAGTGGTGTCTTTCCTCTTTATGCATGATGTTTTAATAGATAAGGAATATAGTTTCATCTTCAATTTCACTAAATAAAAAAACTCTACCAAATAAAAACAAATCGATTTTGCTAAAAAAGGAGTATTTATTACCAAAACTTGCAAGTTATCAAGTGTGTTCGCGCACATTTTTGCAGTTTTTTTACTGAGTTTGTTTTGATTATTGCAAGATTATACCTTATTTGGGTACCAATTATTATCTATTTTACCCTAACCCCTTAATCTATTAGTATGAAAAAAGGCTTAATTATTAGTCTGATTTTTTTTGTTGCCTGTAGTCAAGCACTGCTCGCGCAAGACCTTATCAAAGGTAAAGTCACCAGCTCGGAGGACAATGAACCCTTACCGGGTGTAAGTATTGTTGTTCAAGGTACCAACAAAGGTACTACCACTGACTTGGACGGTAATTTCTCCGTTCAGGCAACCAGCGAAGATGTATTGCAATTCTCCTACATTGGTTATTTGAAACAAAGTATAACCGTAGGTACACAAACCACAATTGATGTTTCTTTAGAACCAGATGCCCAGCAACTTGATGAAGTAGTAGTAACAGCTCTCGGTATCGAAAGAGACGAAAAAGCACTCTCATATGCACAGCAAACCATTAGTGCAGATGACATTAGAACAGCCCGCGATGTAAACTTTGTGAATAGTTTAGCAGGTAAAGCCGCAGGTGTTTCTATTCAGAAAAGTAGCTCAGGTACGGGTGGTTCAACCAAAATTGTACTTAGAGGTAATAAATCGTTAAGTGGAGATAGCCAGCCTCTTTTTGTGATTGATGGTATCCCGATGGCAAATAACAAAGGCGGTCAACCAGGTATGTGGGGTGGAAATGACGAAGGTGATGGTCTTTCTCAAATAAACCCAGACGATATTGAAAGTATAAGTATTTTGAGAGGTGCTAATGCTGCTGCACTTTACGGTAGCCAAGGTGCCAATGGTGTAGTACTTATCACTACCAAAAAAGGAAAAGAAGGTAAAGCTGTGGTAACGTTTAATACCGGTGTAACTTTCGAAAATGTAATGGCAAAACCACAACTTCAATTTGACTATGGAAGTGTTGGCGGAGCTAAAGAAAGCTGGTCTTACGAAAAAGGAGATTATGCAGATAACTATGTGGACGATTTCTTTCAAACTGGTGTAAATGCGATTAATACAATTACAATTAGTGGTGGAAACGATAAAACAACTGCTTATTTTTCTTATGGAAATACCTCATCAAAAGGTATCATTCCTGAAAATACATATCAGAAAAACAACTTCACTTTAAAGCAGTCTACTAAAATGGCTAATAACAAGCTAACTATTAGCTCTAGTATTATGCTTATGCAAGAAGAAGTTGAAAACAGACCGCCTGCAGGTTATTACCTAAACCCACTTACTGGTTTATATTTCTTCCCTCGCGACAGAGATTTTGAATCTTTCAAAAACAATTACGAAGTTTTTGATGAGACTAGAAACATGAATTTACAAAACTGGTTTGTGAGCGATCACCACCAATCAAACCCTTATTGGTTAATAAATAAGCAACCAAGAACTGATGCCACTAAACGTGTAATCGCTAGTATCCCTATCAAATATGAGTTTAATGATAAATTAAGTGTACAAGTTAGAGGAAACTACGATTATGCAGATAAATTAAATGAGCAAAAGTTTTATGCGGGTGGTAACGCAACTAACGTTGGAGCAAATGGTCGTTGGAGTTATCACAAATACAATGATGAATTGGTTTATGGTGATGCGATAATTACATATAACAATACTTTTGGAGATATTAGCTTAAATGGTGTAGCTGGTACAAGTTATCAGCAATCAACTTATGGTGATGGAATAAGTGTAGATACAGAAACAAACAGTTTACTTTATCCTAATGAATTCTTTTTCCAAAACTTACCAACCAACGTTCAAGTACAATCTACTTACACAAGCAAACTTATTAAAGAAGCAGTATTCTTAAATGCTACTTTAGGTTTTAAAGAAGTAGTTTACCTTGATTTTTCTGGTAGAAATGACTGGGCATCTACATTAGCTGGTACTGGCAACGATTCTTATTTCTATCCTGCTGTAGGTTTAACTGGTATTATTAGCGATATGGTTGTTTTACCAGATTTTATCAGTTTTGCTAAAGTTCGTGCATCTTATTCTGAGGTTGGTAATGAAGTACCTTTTAACAGAATAAGCCCACAACATACCATTAACTCTGGCGGTGGTGTTGATAGAAATACAGAAAGACCTTTTACCAACTTAAAGCCTGAAATGATTCGCAGTGTTGAAGTAGGTACAAACTGGAGATTCTTAAATGGCAGAGTTGGATTAGATTTCACTTACTATAACTTAAATAGCCAAGATCAATTTATTCGCCTACCTGCTCCATCAGGCTCTGGATATTCTTATTACTATGTAAACGCTGGTGAAGTTGTAAATAAAGGTGTGGAGATTACACTTGAAACAACTCCATTAACGTCTCAAGATGCAGAGTGGAAATCTACTTTCAACTTCTCTAGAAATGTGAACGAAATAGTTGAATTACACCCTGATCTATCAGATAAAATTTACTTAAGTGATTCAGAAGGTTTCCAATCAGTTATAGAAGCTGGTGGTTCTTTTAATGATATTTATGTATATAAATTCCAACGTGACGATCAAGGTCGTATCATCTTAGATTCTAGTACTGGTACTCCATTAAAAACTGCAGAACCAGAATACATTGGCAACTTAAATCCTAAATTTAGCTTAGGTTGGACCAACGGTGTTTCATACAAAAACTTCGGTCTAAACTTCTTGATCTATGCTAATATCGGAGGTAAAGTAGTTAGCCAGACTGAAGCTATGTTAGATGGATACGGTGTATCTAAAAGATCTGGAGATGCAAGAGATGCAGGTGGAGTTACCATCAATGCTGTACAAGACGATGTTGCTGTAACTTCTATTGATCCACGTTCTTACTATACTACAATTGGAGACAGAAATGGTATTAAAGAGCCTTATGTTTACGATAGAACTAACATAAGATTGACTCAATTCTCTCTTTCTTATAATTTCAATACCACTGCATTGAATATTCCTGTAAAAGCTGCTTCAATCTCATTTGTTGGTCAGAACCTGTTCTTTTTCTACAAAAAAGCTCCATTTGATCCAGAGTTAGCGATGAGTACAAGTACAGACTTCCAATCATTGGATAACTTCAACTTACCTTCTACAAGAACATTCGGTTTTAACCTCAAATTAACTCTTTAATAAAACGCTAAGTAATTCATAAAGATGAAATACATGAAGAAGATATATATATTTCTTACAACAACCTGCTTGTTAATTTTCAGTGCTTGTACTGGAAACTTCGAAGAAGCTAATATTAACCCTTACCAAATTTCAGATAAATCGCTGCAACAGGACTTTAACCACGTTGGTGCATTTTTCCCTTCAATGTTGAGTAACCTATTTGGTAATCAGGTAAACCACAACTTGGTAAATGATTCTTTTGTTCGCCATTTAGGAACTCCTACTCCTTTCGTTGGTGGTATTAATAACACTACATACTACATCAGATGGAATGGTTACTGGGATCGTATTTATAACAATATAATGGCTCCAGGAAGACAAGTTATTCAAATTGCAGAAGAAGGTGGTTATGATGTATTTGTTGCTTGGGCAAAATTGATTCAAATACTTGGTATTGCTAGATTAACAGCTTACCACGGTCCGGTTATTTATTCTAACTATGGTTCTTCTGAAACTACAATTTTGTATGACAGTGAAGAGCAACTTTACACTCAGTTTTTTGACGAACTAGACGAAATACTTGCTGTTTTTAATGCTAACCTAGATTACACTGGTATGGCAAACTTTGATGCTAGCTTTGATGGTGATGTAAGTAGCTGGATTAAAGTAGCAAACAGTATGAGATTAAGATTAGCAATGAGACTTTCTAAAGTTGATCCTGAGTGGGCAAAAGAAGAAGGTGAAAAAGCAATTAGTGATGCGGGAGGTTTAATTTTAACGAATGATGAAAACTTCAATATCTCGCTATATGGTGCATTTTTCCACCCAGCTCAAATCTGTTTCCAATGGAATGATACTCGTATGAGTGCTACTATGGAATCTGTTTTGATCGGTTACAATGATAATAGAATTTCTGCCTTTTTTGATCCTGCAACAGATAATACATTATACCCAGATCATCCTGATTCTCCTTACAAAGGAATTAGAAATGGTGCTCTTTTAGTTGCTAAAGATGACAGACTTACTTATTCTACTATTAGTTCTGACTTCGAAAACTGGACAGAACGCCCTTATTTCAGAGCTGCTGAAACTCAATTTTTATTAGCTGAAGCTGCATTAAGAGGATGGGCTGGTACTCAATCTGCACAATACCACTATGAAGAAGGTGTAAGAACTTCATTCTCTGAATGGGGAGCAGGTGGAGTAGATGAATATCTTATGGATGATACAAGTCTTCCACTTGATTATGACGATCCTAAAGCAGAAGGTGCTGTAAATGATTTTGTTAACAGAATTATGGTTACAGTAATGTGGGATGAAGCAGATGACAACGAAACAAAACTTGAGAAAATTATGACTCAAAAATGGATTTCTGGTTATATGAACTCAATTGAAACTTGGGTTGATCACCGCAGAACTGATTATCCTAAACTACCATTTAACTATAAAAATGATAGTAACGCTGACTGGGGAGTAATTGCAGCAGATGACTTCTTAAGAAGAATGCCTTTTACCACTAATGAGCGTACTGGTAACCCTGATGGAGTTTCAGATGCAACTTCAAAATTAGGTGGTCCAGATGAAATTGGTACTCGCTTATGGTGGGATACTGGTGGATCAAATTTCTAATGGTTTAACAATCTGACTAAAAAAAATGCTGCTATTCTCATAGCAGCATTTTGTGTTTTTAATAAATTACGTTTTTAATTAAGCGACTTTTCTCCAAGTTACTTTAAAGACTTTTGTACCTTCATCCGTTTCCATTGGAGGTGTAGATAATACTAGTATATCGTCTTCAATTTTAGCATACCTTGTTTCGGTTGTTCCTAACCAATTAGGTAGTAAAGCACCTTCTACATCATGCTTAAACACGCCTGGTTCTGCTTCTCTATACTTACCATAGTAAGCGGAAAATGAAGAAAAACTATTTGCCTTCTCCTCTAAAGTACCAGTATTAAGTCCTACACTTTTAAAAGGAGTTCTATTTTCTTTAAATATTTGTACACTCATATACCCAGAGTCTTGATACATCAACATACCCTGTGGTGAATTACCATAAAAATCAACTTCTTTTCCATCTTCTGTTTCGTAAACCCAGCTGATTAATTTCCAAGAACCAATGATTTTGGTTCCTACCTTCTCTTTTACTAATTCTAACATACTAATTAATTGTTTGTGGTTTAGTTTTGATAATTTTCCTTAGTTTATCTTTAACCAAATTGCTTACGAACTCACTGTCGTCTACGAGGTAGCGGTGTCCACCACTTCTTTCGATGACTGTGTGTGGCAATGTGGTTTCTTCTTTCCATCTTGTTACTTGTTCCAAACTCACTCCCGGATCATCTTTTCCTCTTAGTGAGATAATCGGAAACTCGAATGGAGTCTCATGCTCATATTTGAAACTATCTAACAATTTCAAATCTGCTCGCATGATGTTTACTAAACTCTGTCTCAATTCCTCATCTGGAATACTTTCTTTACTCAAGTGAGGAAATCTACCGATGAGCTCTTCATCTGTCATTCTGTTGGTTAGGTCATTTCTGTCATAACTAAACAAGGCTGGTGTAGATGAAGTAAAGATCATTTCTGGTAGTGGCTGCTGCTTTCTTCTGAAAACCTTAGCAATCTCAAAAGCAATGGCTCCTCCCATAGAATGCCCGAAGAACACAAAAGGTTTACTGTTGTTATGCTGATAGATTTCTTCTGCTAGCGTGTTTACCAGCTCAGTCATATCTGTAAACATTTCCTCTCCTGTTCTAGCTCCTCTACCTGGCAACTCTATCGCTCTTAATTCCACTGTTGGATGCAATTCCTCCCAAGCATCATACAAAGTGCTGCTAGCTCCTGCATCATGGAAACAGTACAAGTAGAAACCTGCTTCTTTTTCCTGATGACTCACCCACCATGTTGATTGATCGCTGTTGCTTCCTGCTTCTTCTTTTAAGATCGCCTCATAAGTGAAAGCTGAAAACTGTCCTATCGATGGATATTTCCAGAAGTTATTCACTGCCATTTTAATGCCCATGGTCTGCTCCAACTGGTTTCTGAGTTTGATGGCCATCAAGGAATCAATCCCCAAACCTTTGAAAGTTGAGCTGTTGCTAATCAAGTCGAGTGAAGCCTTGGTAATGGCAGCTACTTTTTTAGTCACAATCTGAGCGATCAAGGCGATAGTCGCTTCTTTCTCTCCTGTTTCCAGTGCGGTTCTTAACAGCTCCTCATCAGAGTGATAAGTAGTTTGCGCTGAAATGAGTTTAGAGAAATAATTGGTTTCTGCTAGCGTGTCGTAGTGCTCAATGGTTTTTTGTACATCCATCAAAGCAATGCTGAGTTGAGCCGGAGAAAGGGTGTATAATTTATCTAAAATATCCAATCCTTTTTCCATTTTGAAAGGAATGAATCCTTCATTGGTATTAACAACCTTTACACTTGGTGCTTCATCTTCGGTGGTGGCATCTTCAATGGCTCCCCAGTTGATGGCGACACAAGGTAAACCTTGTTTCATTCTGAAGTGCGCGAAGAAATCCACAAAAGTATTGGCAGCTACCGCACTTCCATGTCCATGCAAACCAATTAAAGAATTGGCAGAAGAGAACACAATGAAGTGTTTGATTGGTAAGTTTAAGCTGATGGTATGCAGATTCCAAGTTCCTAGCATCTTTGGTGCAAGCATTTTCCTAAACTCTTTCACATCTAGCTCACTGATCAAAGCCGTTTCCATGAATCCAGCAGCATGAATGATGCCTTTGACTGGAGGCATTTCTTCTTGCACTTGATTGATGGCTTTGTTCAATTGGATGATATCGGTGATATCTGCCTTGAACATTTTCATGTTGATGCCATTGCCATTGTGTTCATCAATAAAAGCTTGATGCTTTTCTGTTGCATCTTTGCAATCGTTGATCAAAGCAATATTGTGGATGCCTTTTTTGATGATCCAGTTGATCATGGTGTGAATGGCTGTGCCACAACCAGTTACCACAAAGGTTTTATCATCTTGAAACTCCACTGATTCTAAATTGAAAACAGGCAGTGTTTCTCTTTCTAGCCTAGAAGCATAAATAACTTCTTCTCTGATTACCAGTTCTGGCTCATCTTTGCTCTCTGCAAAAATAACATCGTATAGTTTGGCTACTTCTCTATCATCTGGGAAATAACTCAAATCCACTCGGGTGCAATGGTAAGCAGGTTCTTCATTGAAGAGTACCTTGGCTAATCCCCACATCGGAGCCAGTGTGATGTTGAGTTGGGTACTTTTGTTGGCTACTGGCAATAATCCATTGCTGAGTACCACCAAACTAGGGAAAGCATCCTGCATGGCATCTTGATAGAGCTCACTCATCACCTGATGCAAATTGATCAACAAGATACTGCCTGCATTTTGGAAGTAATCCAAGTCTTCTACCAGCAAGTTCTCATAATTGATGTGGTCATTNAAAGAAGCTGCATGGATNATNCCCTCGCAATAAATNTGGTTTTCTTGCAAATGGAAGAATAACTCCTTGATGCGCTCTTTTTCNAGGTANTTGACCTGAAAATGGTTTTCATCAATTTTGGTAAACTCATCTCCAAAACCAACTTTGATTAAACGATGCCCTTTTTCTTTGAATAATCGGATGAGTTTCTTTTCTACTCCCAAATGATCTTCAAAGATGAGCCATGTTTTTTCCAAGTTGCCTACTGTGATCACTTCTTCCTCTTCGGAAGCTGGTTGGCTAGCCAGTTGGCGACCCTGAATATGTACTTTCTCCCAATTGGTATGGTATAACCAATCCGTTTCCTTGTTGGAATACAGTTGGTCATTATCAATGATAACTGCTTCAATGAATTCGATATCAGCTAAGAAGTTGCCACTTTCATCATAGACCTGCAAGGCCACCTGTTGTTTGGTGATGCCATTCGGCTCGATGATGGTATCAATGGTTTCTGTTTTTACCAAGATATCATTGCCCGGTTCCGGTTTATTAAACCACCTGAATCCTTTTAGCTGCGATAAAAATGTGGAGTATTTTGTGTTTCTAACATCTGGAGCTAATATCGGCGTAAAGATGGTTTGGAAGCAGCTGTCTAAAATCGCTGGGTGGATAAAGTATTTGTTGTCATGACCTGCAATTAGAGAGTTCGGAGTTACATGGGCAATGGCTTGGGTATTGTTGATCAATATCCAGTTGATGCCTTGGAAGATGCTACCATACTGGATACCAATCGAGTTGGTTACCTTGTAGAAATCTTCTTTCTTGATGAAAGTATCATCTTTTGATCTGACTAGGTTGTAGATATAATCATCTGATACATATTCCCTGCTGCCACAGATTCTCAAGTTTCCTTCTGCTGTGGTCACCCATTTGATATTGCCTCCTGAAACTGTTTTTACATTGTAGGTAAAGACTGCTCTATTGGTACCCGTTCTGGTAATTTTCAGCTGAGTATCAATGGTTTCATTGTCGTATAAGTAGATCGGTCTTTTAAAATGTAAGTCTTCTACCTGATGGAAGGCATTGCCAAAAGCTTCTTGCAAAGCGGCATATAAAATCTCCAAATAACTCACTCCTGGAAGTACGGTGGCATTGTTCACCACATGGTCTTTTACAAAAGACAAATGCTCTAAACTGAGCTTGTTCTCCCAGATAAAAATATCATCTATGCCTGCCAGTTGGATTCTACGACCTAAAAGTGGGTTTTTACCCATCTCTCCATTTTTCTGCGCTGATCTGTCTTCCAAGGCATATCTTTTCTTTTGCATCGGATAGGTAGGTAGCTGGATGGCTGGTGCTTTTTCCACTTTGTAAAAGTCTTTCCAGTTGATGGCATAACCCTGCTCAAAGAGTTTTCCTACAAAACCATTAAATGATCTTTTCTCTGGTTTATCTCTAAGCGTAGAGCCTACTGTCACTACTTCTTTCTGTTTGCTCTGCGCACATTCATTGATGGCATTGGTCAGCACTGGATGCGGACTCATTTCAATGAAAACGGTATGGTTTTCTTCTAACAAGCTGCCAATCACCTCAGAGAATCTCACCATACCTCTTAGGTTTTTCACCCAGTATTCTTTGGTCAATTCTTCTCCCGGAACTACTTGGTTTAATACCGTTGAGTAATAAGTAATCGGATTTTTTACAGCTTTCAGTGCTGCTAATTGCTCCTCTAATGGTCCCATTAATGGATCCATTTGTGGAGAGTGAGAGGCAACATCCACCTTTACTTGGCGGCAGAATAAGTCTTTGGCTTCTAATTCTGCTAGCACTTCTAAGAGTGAAGTTTCATCTCCTGCAATCACCGTAGATTTTGGACTGTTACTTACTGCTACAGACAGCTTGCCATTGTATTTTTCAATCATGGCTTCTGCTTGGGCAACAGTGAGTTCTGTTACTCCCATGGCTCCACCAGTATTGCTGACTGTTTTCATCAGTTTTGATCTGCTACAGATGATGTTAGCTGCATCATTTAGATCAATGGCACCGGCAATAAAAGCAGAAGCTACTTCTCCCATACTATGTCCCACCACTGCATCTGGCATAATGCCTTTGCTCATCCAAAGTTTGGCTAAAGCAATCTCGATGGCAAAAAGTGAGGGTTGGATGATATCTATTTCTTTGAGTCTGCTCTCTTCTTTTGCTGCATGCAATTGCTCAATCAATGACCAATCGGTGTATTTAGCAAAAGCAGCCTCACAAGCATCAATGGTAGATTTAAATACTGGCTCTGATTGGTAGAGCTCTTTTCCCATACCTACCCACTGGCTGCCTTGCCCCGGGAAGATGAATACTACTTTGGCTTCTCCACTCAATTTTGCCAGCGGCACTTGATCTCCTTCTTCATAGAAGATGCGCAAGTTTTCTTGCAACTCTTCTTGAGAGTTTCCAGCAATACTGATTCTATAATTGAGCTTGGGTTTATTAATTACTGTGGCTGTACAGAGAGCAGCTACTTCTTCTAAAGATCCGGCATTTTGGATGCGCTCTGCATAGTTTTTTGCATAGGCTTTCAGTGCAGATTCACTCTTAGCTGAAAGGCAAAGCAAAAAGGCATCGGTAGCCAGTTCAGGAGCTTTTTCTTCTTTAGCCCCAACTGCAATATATTCTTCAATCACGGCATGGGCATTGGTTCCTCCCCAGCCAAAGGAATTTACTCCTGCTTTTTTAGTTTCTCCTTCCAAAGTGCCCCAATCGCTGTTTGAATTGTTGATCTCTAGTTTGAGTTCTTTAAAGGGAATATCTGGGTTAGGGGCTCTAAAGTTGAGGTTAGATGGAATTTTTCCATGCTGCATGGCCAGTAAGACTTTGAGTAGACCTGCAATACCTGCAGCGGCTTCCATGTGACCAATATTGGTTTTTACCGAACCGATTTTAAGGGGTCTTTCCTCCTGTCTTCCATTGGCAAAGAAACGACCAATGGCCGTAGTTTCTGTCGGGTCACCCAGTTTAGTACCTGTACCATGTGCTTCTACATAATGCACCTCCGAAGGAGCAATGCCAGAATGTTTGTAAGCTTCTTCTAGCATTTCAATCTGACCTTTGGTGCTAGTAGCAGGCAGGTTCACATTGAAACCATTGTTATTGATGCTGCTTCCTCTTACTAAACCTAAGATATTATCGCCATCTCTTTGGGCATCTTCTAGTCTTTTTAAAAGGATAATGCCAGCACCTTCTCCCCTTACAAAGCCATCTACATCATCACTAAAAGTACTACACTGTCCTTTTTTAGAAAGACCACCAAATTTAGAAAGCAAGATATATTGATCGTGGTCTAGAATATGGTTGATTCCTCCCACAAAAGACATGTCTGAGCTACCTTCCCAGATGCTTTGGCAAGCAAGGTGCAATGCCACCAAAGAGGAAGAACAGCCGGTATCTACCACCAAACTAGGCCCTGTAAAACCAAAAGTATAAGACACTCGGTTGGCAATCACACTGGTAGATTGACCAATGGCAGAGTGCAAAGTGGTATTGGCATTGAGGTGTTTTCTTAGGTGTTCAAAGTCGTTCCAGACATTGCCTAAATAGAAGCCTACCTTTTTGCCAACAATCTCATCATAAGACAGATTGTTATCTTCAATGGCTTCCCAGGTGAGTTCCAACATCAGCTTTTGAGAGGGAGACATCTCGATGGCTTCTGCCGGAGAAATATTGAAAAGTAAGGGATCGAAATCGTGAATTTTATCTAGAAAAGAACCATGCTTTTGGTAACATTTGTTCGGTGTGGCCGGATCAGGATCGTAGAACAGATCGAAGTTCCACCTCTTTTCCGACATCTCTTCGATTGTATTTCCTCCACTCGAAAGTAAGTCCCAGAAGGCTCTAATGTTCGGCGCCTTGGGAAATCTACATGCCATCCCGATGATGGCAATGGGTGAAAGTTTATTCATAATTAGTTTAGTAGTTTAATATTTGAAATACTCCAAATAGCTTTTGATTTATAGTTTAACTACAATTGACTAATTAAATTTGGTGTATATATCTTTATCGATTTTATATAAATAACTAAAATTAGTAGTGATGCGGAAACTCTTAGTAGTTGGTATAATTCTTTGAGGTCAATTTACTAAGGATGAAGAAAAACTTACAGAGTTAGAATTTTGTGAAAATTTATTTATTAAATGCGTATGATAATGACTTGACTATCTATAGAATGCGTCTGTTTAATTGTTGCATATCAAATAATTAAAATTAGGTACCCTTCCTGCTAGTAATATTTAAAGTTTAATGAATTATATGTAGTACCTAACTATGTGTAATAGATTGTTATAGTAAAAGTGTATTTTTTAGCAAATTTTTAGTTTGATAAAAAATTTGTATTGATACATAGAAAAATAGCCTCATTTAAGAAAGCAACAATTCATTCTATTTCTCACATGGTACTAAAAGGAATACTTTTCAAAATATGGCTATTAAAATATTGATTGATTTAAACTTAATATTGCTTAATGAAAAATTTAAGCTTTCAACCTCAAAAAAAGTGGCAAATAAACTAGTACGGCAATCACAGAAAATACCAATCCACCAATTGAGCCTGCGGCAAATGAAAACCAGAAAACTTCATTTTGCCCTTGCCAGATAAAAGGAATTAGACCTAATATCGTAGAAATGGTAGTGAGTATAATAGGAATAATTTTACTATTAAAAGCTCTCAAATATCCTCTTAAATAATCATTCTGATACCTCAGGTTCTTTTTTCTATAGTTATTGAAATCGTTGATGATAAACAATGCGGAGTTTACTACAATGCCACTGAGTAAGACAAAAGCGGCAAATCCACCTTGATCAAAATTGAGATCAAAGAGATAAAAGGTGAGAAACAAGCCAATAAATGAAATAGGTATTAAAAGTATCACTGTAAATGGTTGACTCAGCGATTCAAATACAATACTGCAAACAAAGAATATAATTACAATGGCCAAGAATAATAGGTAATACTGACTTTTATCTTCTTTATTCCAACCATACCAACCTCTTTTTTTAGCTTGATAACCCAAAGGCAATTTCTCCTGAGTTTTCTCCGCATGTTCCTTCATCACTTTAGAAGCAAACTCTCCAGGACCAATAAAATCGTAAGCGACTACTAACTGATATTGCTGATCTTTCTTGTAAATTTCATTACCCGTTTTTGTTTTCTCTAGCTTACCAAAAGAACTCATTTTCAAACTTTTATCGTCTATTTGGATAGCTGCATTATTTAAATCCCAGACATTAAAAATGCCTGATTTGTCTGAAACTAAAGTCACATACTGGCTTTCATTCTGATTGAAAATATTGCCCAAACTAGTTCTATAAGTAGCATCTTTAATAAAACCATGAAACTGATATGGACTGATCTCTTGCGCTACGAAAGATTGGAAATTTAAATCCAAACCAAATTCGTATAATACTTTTGCCTGCCAACTAAAATCTCCTTCAATATCCACTTCTTTAATCCGAGGATTAACCAAGAGTTCTTTTCTTAAAGTTTCTGCATAGCGATAAAGCTGATCATAATTATAACCAGTTAGAATAATAGCACTATTCCGATAACCCATTGATAGTGAATTACTAAAGCCCTGACCCACTCCATAAACACTCCAATCGAGTCCTCCTAAACTGATAGCTTTCGACTCGACCATCGCTTTGAGATAAAAAGGAAAACCTGAATTGACTGCCTCTTCTGTAAAAGTAATCGTAATACTAGAACTATTATAGCTGTAAATACTGGTTTGGAATTTTTCAATTTCATCGTATTTGCTAATGAAATTTTCCATTTTTTCAATCGCCTCATTAAGCTGATTCACCGTGCAACCCTCTGGCATGCTACCTCTAATATATAGTGTAGTTTGACCAGGCTCACTATAATATGACTGATTGTACACCTTCTCTGTAAAAAGTCTTAAACTGCCGCCCAAAACTAAATCGGCATATTCTCTTACTTCGTCGTTGTACCAATCTGCCCCGAAAACCTGATTGTAAGTTTTTGTCCAAAAATCTTCTTCCTTTTCTTGTTCTTGAGCAACTGTTTCCTCTTCACCCAATTTTTCTGGCAACATGTAGATAGGCAAACCAAAACTCAGAATAAAAATGACAATTCCGATCCATTTAAACCTTTTCTCAAACCTGATAAAATTGCCATAATACTTCTCAAACCGGAGAATCTTCTTTTTCCTTTTAAAATATGTTTTATTCTTTTTGGTTTTGAGTGGGGTTTTCTCAAATAGACTTGGAATAAGAAAATAGGCAATAAGTAGTGATACACTCAGGTTAATAATAATTACATATGCAAAGTCTAACAAGTTTACTTGCTGCGCTTCATCTAGTAAAAATACAATTAATATTGCTCCAATAGAAGTAAGCGTAGCTGCCAAAATGGAAAGAAAAGCATGCTTATTTCCATGATGCCTGAGATGATCTAGCATAACAATACTATTGTCGATCATGATACCAAAAGAAATGGTAATGCCCGCCAGCGAATATAAATGAATTTCTAAATT
>PBYL01000006.1 GCA_002729595.1 Thalassovita sp.
AGGTGCCTGGATTCGTTCCGTGACCCCGGACCCAAGCCTGGTCACAGTGGCCCAACACCATTCCCTTGTTGAGCTGCCTGATAACAAATATTATTTATTTGGAAAAGATGGTGGAAAAGTACTTTCTAGAAGATACGAAGTGCCTTTCTTAGGTGAAGTTCCTATCGTACAAAGCATTCGTGAAGCTGGCGACGAAGGAAGACCGATCACTATGCAAAACTCAATAGCATCAGAAGCATTTAGCCACATTGCTGCTGAGTTAGCAAGAAGTGTTGCTATAAGAAATGCTAATTTTGACAAAACCAAAAAGGTAGAAATACAGCAGCTCTAAATGGAAGAATTTCCATAAACTTGCTAATTTTGCACTAAATTAACTTTGTTGAAATGAGTAACGATAATAAAGATTTCTCACTTAATGAGAGAGTCGAAGAGGCTTTAAAAAACATAAGACCTTATCTGGAAACAGATGGAGGTGATTTGCGCGTGCTCGAAATTACACCAGAAAATGTGGTTAAAATTGAGTTACTCGGAGCCTGTGGAGCTTGCCCTATGTCTAGCATGACATTAAAGGCAGGTGTAGAACAAGCGATATTAAGTGCTGTTCCTGAAATTGCAGGGGTTGAGGCTGTAAACATTACCCGCCCTGATGACCCTCATGCAAAATTACCTGAAAACATGCTCTAGATTCTTAGGAGCTAATCAAGCTGATACCACCATTTAAGTTCATTGCATAAATTGCTGTATTGAGATTATTGGATTTTATAAATTCGAATAACTCATTACAGCAAATCTTACATTAGAAAACATTACAAATAAGTGGTATTTATTGATTAACTTATTAAAAATGATTAATTAGCCACTCAATGGCGATTTAGCTATTAAAATTATTGATATAAATTTTTACTTAAATTAATTTTCAACAATGAATATATCCCAATTGAAGGATTTTAAAGCCAGGGTAGAGGCTTTAAGGAGGTATCTTTGACTACGATCAGAAAGTCTTAGAATTAGAAAGAGAAGAAGCATTAACCGCAGAACCGAACTTTTGGGAAGATCCTAAAGCTGCAGAAAAAACGCTTAAAGAAATAAAAACAAAGAAAAACTGGGTTACCAGTTTTGAAGAGGTTCATACCCTTCTTGGCGATCTTGAAACACTACATGAGTTTTACGAGATGGAAGAAGCCACAGAAGAAGAGGTTGACCAAACAGCTGAGAAACTTTCGGAAGCCATTGAAAATCTTGAAGTTAAGAAGATGCTAAGTGGCGAAGAAGATTCTTTGGATGCTATTATGGAAATTAACCCCGGCGCAGGAGGTACAGAAAGTATGGATTGGGCATCAATCTTACTTCGTATGTATGTAATGTGGGGAGAGAAAAACGGATATAAAGTTACCGAAGTAAACTACCAACCAGGTGATGTAGCTGGTGTAAAAGCCGTAACACTTGAGTTTTCTGGTGAGTATGCTTATGGTTTCTTAAAATCTGAAATTGGTGTACACCGTCTTGTAAGAATATCGCCTTTCGATTCAGGAGGAAGAAGACATACTTCTTTTGCTTCTGTGTTTGTTTATCCGGTGGTAGACGACTCCATTGAGATCGATATAAACCCTGCGGATATTTCATGGGACACTTTCCGTTCAAGTGGTGCAGGTGGACAGAACGTAAACAAAGTAGAAACTGCGGTTCGTCTAAAGCACGCTCCAACTGGCATTGTAATCGAGTGTCAAGAATCTCGCTCTCAGTTGATGAACAAAGAGAAAGCATTAAAAATGCTTCAGTCTAGATTGTATCAACAAGAGTTAGAGAAGAGAAGCCAAGAAAGACAAAAGGTAGAAAGCTCCAAAATGAAAATTGATTTTGGTTCGCAGATCAGAAACTATGTTTTGCATCCATATAAACTCATCAAAGATGTTAGAACCAGTGTAGAAAGTTCTAATGTACAAGATGTATTGGATGGTGATCTAGATAAATTCATAAAAGCCTTCTTACTCGGCAGTCAATAAATTCTTTATAGCGATTTTATTTTTTAACCATTTAATGCAATTGATCCAATGGCAACACTAGAAAAACTATCAGATATTGAAGAAGTGCTTAGTGAGCTTAGAATTGAAGCAAAAAGCCCGTCTTATTCAACGGGTGCTAAGTGGGGAAATGTAGATGAAAATCGCATAAAAGAAATTCTTTCTCCGGGTACTGGAAAAAAAATAGCTTCAGTTTCAATGGCAAGTGCAGAAGATTACGATAAAGTAATTACGCAAGCACAAACTGCCTTTGAAATTTGGAGAAAAATTCCTGCTCCTAAAAGAGGCGAAATAGTAAGACAAATTGGCCTTGAACTAAGAAAATACAAAGAGCCTTTGGGTAAACTGGTTACCTTAGAGATGGGTAAAATCTTGCAAGAAGGTTTAGGCGAAGTACAAGAGATGATAGACATCTGCGATTTTGCAGTAGGCTTATCTCGTCAATTGTACGGCTTAAGTATGCACTCAGAAAGACCTGAGCACCGCATGTATGAGCAATATCATCCACTAGGCATAGTAGGTGTAATTTCCGCTTTTAACTTTCCAGTAGCAGTTTGGTCTTGGAATGCCATGCTTGCCGCAGTTTGTGGTGATGTAGTTATTTGGAAACCTTCAGAAAAAACACCTCTAACAGCAATTGCCTGCCAAAAAATTATCGAAGATGTACTAACAAGAAATGATTTACCAGAGGGTATTTTCAATTTAATAATTGGTGATGCTGAAATTGGTTCTCTAATGTCTGCTGATAAAAGAGTCCCATTGGTTTCTGCTACTGGCTCTACTCGAATGGGTAAAAAAGTAGGAGAAACTGTTGGTAAAAGGTTAGGCAAATCTTTATTAGAACTTGGAGGTAATAATGCCATTATTATTACAGCGCATGCAAATGTAGAAATGGCCATTAGAGCTGCTGTATTTGGTGCTGTTGGAACTGCAGGGCAACGTTGTACTTCTACAAGAAGACTTATTGTACACGAAAGCAAATACGAGGCAGTTAAAAACAGATTACTTGATATTTACCCAACATTAAAGATTGGAAATCCACTTCACGAGAATAATCTTGTTGGCCCTCTTATCGATTCAGATGCTGTAGAAAGTTTTAAAGCAGCTCTTGAAAAAGTGAAAGAAGAAGGAGGCAATATTTTGACCGGTGGTGAAGTTTTAGATGGTGAAGGTTATGAATCAGGCAATTTTGTTACACCTGCAATAGTTGAGGCAAAAAATCATTATAATATTGTACAGGAAGAAACATTTGCCCCAATTTTATATCTGATAAAGTATGAAGGAGCAATTAATAATGCTGTCGACATACAAAATGATGTAAAGCAAGGTTTATCTTCGGCAATCTTTTCAGATAACTTGCAAGAAACTGAGTACTTCTTGTCTTATAGTGGATCTGATTGCGGGATTGCAAATGTAAATATAGGTACTTCAGGTGCTGAGATTGGTGGAGCTTTTGGTGGTGAAAAAGAAACAGGTGGAGGTAGAGAGTCTGGATCAGATGCTTGGAAAATTTACATGAGAAGGCAAACAAATACTATTAATTACAGTAAAGAGTTACCTTTAGCACAAGGAATAAAATTTGAAATATGAAAATTTTAATTTATCAAATAAATTACTTATTTAACATATAATTTCTTTTTTTAACTATATACCAAATTTTTTACAAAAAACATGTCAGAAAAGAGATACCAGTCAGTAATGTTGATTGATGATAACGAAATCGACAATCTCATTAATCAGAAAATGATTGAAGCTTCAAATATCTGTGAAAATATATTTGTTCATTCAGGAGCTAGAAGCGCTATTGAGTTTCTGAAAAACATCGAAAAAATAAAGCATATTGATGCAATGTCTATTTTACCAGAGGTAATTTTCCTAGACATTGATATGCCTTTAATGGATGGTTTTCAGTTCTTAGACCTGTTTGACAAACTGAATGACGAGACTAAAGAAAAATGTAAGATTGTTATGCTTACTTCGTCAATCAACCCACAAGATATCAACAAATCAAAAAATTATGATTATGTGAAGAAATACATCAACAAACCACTAACCCAGCAAAATCTAGTTGGTTTAGATATTTGATGAATAATCTTCATGTATTTATAGTACTACTCAGTAATTCTCAAAAATTATTGAGCACTAACTTTTTGTACCAGATAAATAAAACATGAAGCTTTGCTGACATCAAAGCAATTAGATTCGACAAAACTCTCTTTTTATAATAGAAGAAATTACATATTCTAAAAACAGCCGCCCAAATTATGCATGAGCGGCTGCTTTATTTTTTATAAAAAGTAAAAAACAATACAATAGCATGGACAAGTTTAATCGGCTGAATTTGTCCATTACATTACCGCAATCTTATAATTTCTACTACACTGAAATTGAGTGCTATATAAATGAAAATTTATGCAATTAGTGGATTAGGAGCAGATGAACGAGTGTTTAAATTTTTAAAACTGGACTGCGAACTTATACCTCTACATTGGATAGCACCTCAAAAAAATGAAAGCATAGAAAGTTACGCCTTGAGGCTTTCAAAAAATATTGATTCCAAACACAAAAGTATCGGAATAATAGGTGTGAGTTTTGGTGGATTAGTGGCTACCGAAATCACAAAAATTATCAATCCAAAATTTACCATTCTAATCTCCTCTGCCGAAACAAAAGATGAGTTGAGAAGCATCTACAGATTAATAGGCAAAACCAACTTCGTTAAATTAATTCCCTCAAGTTTTTTTCAATTACCAGCCTTTTTACAACCTATCCTATTCGGAACATCAAATTCAAAATTATTAAATCAGATAATTGCAGATACTGATTTAAAATTCACGAAATGGGCTATATCTCAATTAGTTAGCTGGAAAAATAAAGAAAGACTAAAAAACTGCTTAAAAATCTCAGGTACAAAAGACTTACTACTCCCCCACTCCTCCTATGGCAATGTAGAATTAATAAAAGATGGCGCTCATTTTATGATTGTCGACAGGGCTACAGAAATCAGTGAGATAATTAACCAATACATATTAAATTCATTCAAATTATAAGCCTACAGCAATTAAAAGATTAATTCTGCCTAACTTTGCACATTATTAAAAAAGATAAAGGTATGAAGATTAAATCGCTGGATGAGTTTATTCTTTTTGAAAATGAGGATTACATTGTTATTAATAAACCTTATGGTATAGCTTCTTTACAAGAAAGAGATACCTCTCGCGTAAGTATTCAACAATTGGCAAATGAATATATAGAAACTGCACAGCTTTGCCATAGATTAGATAAAGAAACATCAGGAGCTTTAGCATTAGCTAAAAACCCAGAAGCCTATAAGAATCTTTCGGGGCAATTTGCTAAAAGAAAGGTAAACAAAACCTATCATGCTTTTGTAGATGGCTTGGCAGAGTTTAATGAGTTTGAATGTGATTTACCTATAGCTATTAGTGGTAAAGGCAAAGTGAGAATTGATAAACAAGAAGGTAAAAAATCAAGTACAGTCTTTAATACGCTCGAAACTTATAATAAACACTCTTTAGTAGAATGTAAGCCTAAAACCGGAAGAATGCACCAAATTAGAATACATTTGGCAGCGAGCAAGCACTCTATTATTTCAGATGAGCAATACGGAGGTAATATGCTTTACCTTTCTCAAATAAAACCCAAATTTAGAAATGGAAAATATGAGGAAGAACAACCTCTAATAAAAAGAGTAGCGCTACATGCTTTTAAACTAGGATTCACTGGTTTAGATGGAGCAGAAATTGTTGCAGAAGCTCCGTATCCTAAGGATTTAAAAGCGCTAAAAAATCAACTTAAAAAAGTTACTAAAAGATAAAAAATAGGTAACAGAGTTCTAATTACTCTGCTACCTTCTTTTCCATATCTTTATCTTTGTCTCTTTCTTTTATTTCTTTATTTACCCTAATACCACTCTCCACTTTGTTTTCTCTTGCCTTTACAATATCACAAGCAAGATAAATTGCTTCTCTTATAGAGTTAGGGTTTGCCAAGTTTTTACCTGCAATGTTATAAGCCGTTCCATGATCTGGAGAAGTTCTCACTACTTTTAATCCTGCTGTATAGTTTACACCTTCATCAAAAGCGAGAATTTTAAATGGAAGTAAGCCTTGATCGTGATACATCGCTAATACAGCATCGTATTTTTTAAAGCTCATCGCTCCAAAAAAACCATCTGCCGAGAAAGGTCCATAAACAAGATTACCACGGTTTTTAAAATCTGAGATTACTGGAGTAATTACTTGATTTTCGTGATCACCTAAGAGGCCATTTTCACCAGCATGTGGGTTTAAACCTAAAACAGCAATCTTCGGTTTTTGAATACCAAAGTCTGTTTTTAAAGTTTTAAGCAAGATTTTAAGTGTTTGCCTTAGTTTTTCTTTGCTGATTAGACTCTTTACTTTAGATAATGGAACATGCCCAGTAACCATAGCTACTTTCAGGTTTTCAGAAACCATCATCATAAGCGATTTGCTGTTTTCATCTCCAAATTTACTCTCGTAATATTCTGTATGACCTGGAAACTTAAACTCGTCGCTCTGGATATTTTCTTTACTGATTGGCGCTGTTACCACTGCATCTATAAAGCCACTTTCTAAATCTTCTGAAGACTTTTCTAAAGCTTTTAGTGCAGAAATACCTGCTGTTTGTGTAATTCTACCCGGTTCAATCTCAATATTATCATGCCAGCAGTTTATTACATTTGGCTTTTTCTCATTGAGGTAACTATTAGGATTATACTGATGATAATTAAAGTTCTCAAGTTCTAAAAGCCTTTTATATTTAGTGAGTATCTTGCCAGAACCGTACACAATAGGTGTACAGAGGTTAGTAATCCTGATGTCTGATAATACTTTTATAATTACCTCAGGTCCTATACCGTTAAAATCTCCAATGGTGATACCAATTTTTGGCTTATTTTCTTTTTTCGCCACTGTTTTTTCCATCGTAAGCCTTTATTATAAAATAATAAAAAATTTACAGTCTGAATTGTTATCCGAAACAATTATCAGTAATTCAAAGGCATAAAAAAATTAAATACCTTAATTTGCCAAATATATTAATTAATAGTTTAAAGTTTTACCAGATGAGGTATGTGAAACCCAAAAAACATTTGGGACAACACTTTTTAAAGGATAAAAGTATAGCAGAAAGGATAGTAAAGACACTTACTGAGTCACAGAAGAGTTTGCCTGTATTGGAAATTGGCCCTGGTACAGGAGTACTCACATCAATACTTGTTGAAACATTAACAACACCTTTTAAAGTTGTTGAGATTGACTCTGAGTCTGTAGTTTATCTAAAAGAAGAATTAGGCATGCGTGAAGATCAGGTGATTGAAGCTGATTTTCTAAAAAGCGATTTTTCTATCTTTTTCTCAGATATGTTCAATATAATTGGTAACTTCCCTTATAATATCTCTTCGCAGATATTTTTTAAAGTACTAGAAAACAAAGATAAAATTGATCAGGTAACCTGCATGATCCAAAAAGAAGTAGCAGACAGAATTACAGCTACTTCGGGAGGTAGAGTTGCAGGTATTCTAACAATATTAATTCAGGCATTTTACGATACTGAATTTAATTTTATAGTACCACCAAATGTTTTCTTACCACCACCAAAGGTGGATTCGGCTGTAATTACACTTAAAAGGAACAACACGAAAGAGTTAGATTGTGATGAAAAGTATTTCTTTAGAGTAGTTAAACAAGCTTTTTCTACTAGAAGAAAAACTCTTAGAAATGCCCTTAAGCTTTTTCAACTTCCGCCTGAAATAACCAGCGATGAAGTTTTTTCTAAAAGAGCCGAGCAGTTATCAGTAAGTGACTTTGTAGAACTAACAAAAACAATCCAGAAACATAGTAATCATTAATTACTAAACATGCAGCATTATTTACAGCTTTTTAAGTCTTTATATGAATCAAGAGTAGAATATCTTGTTTGTGGAGGACTTGCTGTAAATATCTATGGCATTCCCAGAATGACAGCCGATATAGATTTAATGCTGCGGTTTTCTCCTGATAACTTAAAAAAATTTAGAGAGGTTACTACAACACTCTCCTATAATGCCTGCATCCCTGTAGACATAGAAAAACTGGCTGATGAATCTGTAAGAAAAGATATGGTTGAGAAAAAAAATTTAATCGCCTATTCTTACTATAATTCAATAGCCAGTTTCATGAATTTGGACATTTTGGTAAAAACACCAAACGATTTTGACCATTTTTGGGCTAACAAAGAAACTCGTGACATAGAAGATTTTGAAGTTTATCTCGTTTCTCTTCAGAATCTTATTGACATGAAAAAATACGCAGGTAGAGGTCAAGACGAGCAAGATATTCAATTGCTCTACAGACTAGGCAACCTGAATGATTAATTCAACTATATAATGAGACAAAACGAGAAATCTATTGCTACAATTAGCAGTGGAACTACAACAAAAGAAAACGCTTTTCAAATTCAGATTAGCGACGAACAAATAAAAGCTCACAAAAAAAGAGATATAAAAGAAATTTTTCACTGGTTAGAATCAACCAATCAATTTATATCTGTTCTCCAAAACCCTTCTGACAAACAAAGAAACAAGGCATTTAAAAAGCTGGTTAAGGACAATTAACTCTGCCTAATACAGGTAGCCATTTTTTTATATTTCAACCTCAATTAAATGGAGGAAGAAAATCTTTTTGAAATAGCTTTAGGGCTAGTTCCGGGTATTGGTAATGTTTTGGCAAAGCATCTTATTAGTTATAGAGGCTCTGCTAAAAATGTTTTTCAAACACCAAAAGGTAAGCTTTTAAAAATACCGGGTATAGGTCCTAAAATCGCTGAATCTATACTAAGTGCAGAAGTCTTAAAAAAAGCAGAAAGTGAGTTAAAGCTAGCACAAGAAAAAGAAGTTTCAATTCTGTTTTATACCTCGCCTACTTATCCCAAAAGGCTCAAAAATATCCTAAATACCCCAATTCTTTTATACTATAAGGGTTCTGCCGACTTAAACAGCAAAAAGATATTAAGCATAGTAGGTACCAGAAAGGCCACAGAATATGGCAAAAACTTTATAGAAAATCTACTCAAACAATTACAGACTTACCCCGATCTGTTGGTAGTAAGTGGATTAGCATATGGAATTGATATATGTGCTCATAAAGTTTGCCTCAAAAATCAGATTGCTACCGTTGGGGTTATGGCAAATGGATTGGATATGGTTTACCCTTATGAGCATAAAGAAGTAGCCAAACAGATGATTTTAAATGGTGGGCTTCTCACAGAGAATCGGTTCGGAAGTAAACCTGATGCACCCAAGTTTCCAGAAAGAAATAGAATTATTGCTGGGATGAGTGATGCGGTTTTAGTAGTTGAAGCTGCTGAAAGTGGTGGAGCATTAATAACAGCAGATATTGCTAACTCTTACGATATCGAAGTTTTTGCTTTACCAGGAAATGTGAACCTGCAATATTCTAAAGGTTGTAATCAACTAATTAAAGAACATAAAGCCCATATGATTACATCAGCAGAAGATATTATAGAGTTATTAAACTGGAATAAAGAAGCTACATCTACAAATAAAAAATTAACTATAATGCTAAATCCCAACGAACAGAAAGTGTACGATCTATTAAAAAGCACGCAATTACAAATAGATGAGCTTAGTTACAGAAGCCAGATATCTATGAGTCAAATACCATCGGTTTTATTAGAAATGGAACTAAAAGGGATTATTAAAGCATTACCCGGACAGAAATATTGCATACTCTAAACATCAGAATATTCTGGTATTTTTATATATTTATATAAGCCAATAAATAAAAACCACTCCTCTTAAATTGTATAATCACTAATTATTCATGGCCAGTAAAGAACAAGTATACGAAGCCTTTGGAGAGCTACTTTATGCAGTAGCCCGCTCAGAAGGTAAAGTAAAACAAAAAACCATTGAACATCTTGAAACACTCCTACAAAAATACTCATGGGGAGAAGCTGCAACTTGGTCGCTTAAATACGAAAAAGAACACAAAAAGACATTTGATGAAACCTACGACCGTGCCATCGACATTTTTGTAGAATATGGGCCATTCGAAGAATATGAAAACTTTTTTAATTTGATTGAAGAGATAAATGAAGAAGAACCCTCCTTTATAGGAAGCCACGGAAAAAAGATTCTTATCAACTTTAAAAAGAAACTTCACCGAGCTTTTATGGAAAATGAAGATATAACTTACGATGACAATGAAATAGAAGAAGATGAATAGTTAAATTTGTTTTTCGCAAAAAACACTCGCTAAATAACCATGTCAGAAGAAAATCCTTGGAAAACTCTCAAAGTAAAAAAAGTTTATCAAAACCCGTGGATAAGCCTCACAGAAGCAGAAGTGATAAATCCGAATGGAGGAAGAGGTATATATGGCAAAATTCAATTCAATAGCAAAGCACTAGCCATTATTCCCATAGATGAGCACCAAAACACATGGTTAGTTGGGCAATATCGATACACATTAAATGAATATAGTTGGGAGATTCCTATGGGTGGTGGAAAATTAAACCACGATCTTCTAGATTCTGCAAAAAGAGAATTAAAAGAAGAAACAGGCCTAATTGCTGCAAAATGGGAGCAAATTATGCGCATCCACACATCTAATTCAGTAACAGACGAAGAAGGATTTGTCTACTTAGCTCAAGACCTCACGCAAAGCGATACTGAAAATGACCCAACAGAAAAACTTGAAATCTTAAAACTCCCACTCTCTCAAGCAATTGACATGGTAATGGAAGGAAAAATAACTGATGCAATAAGTATTGCAGGTTTATTAAAAGCTGGAAAAATACTTGGCATTTAATCAGTTTTTCAAACATTCTCATAATAAACAAAATACACAATAGCATTCGCATGGGAACTTTTAATGCGAATGAAAGTAATTCGCGTACTAATTTATTGGCATATACTTCTTTTGCCTTTTTGCTTAAAAGCTCAGGTAAATGGAAGTTATTTTGGCGCTGAAGCTACAGGGTTAGGAGGGGCAACTTCAGCATTTTATAGTAATAGCTCAGTTTTTAATAATACTGCTGGCATTACAAAAACTAATTGCCTTACCACAATCTCATCCTTTCAAACAAAATATGCTGGTCAGTTCAATACTTGTGGAATAGGTGTAATATTTCCGATACAGCAAGGTAAGCTCGCATTTTCTGCACTCAGATTTGGAGACAAACTATACAATGAACATAAGATTTCCGCTGCTTATGCTTTTGATCTTGATGGTATTAGTTTAGGCTTTAAGACCAGTCTACTACAAATAAATGCCACTGGTTATGGTAGTTACTTTACTCCAACTTTCGATTTTAGCATAATTACTCAATTGAGTGAAAACCTATGGCTTGGAGGAACAGCCAATAACTTTACTCAATCTGGCATCCGTACAGCAGAACGCGAAGAAAAACTAGCATCTGAATTAACTCTAGGCATTAGTTATCAGCCAATTTCCAAAGTCATTTTAAATGTAGATGCTGTAAAGTCTGTAGAATTTCCATTAAGCGTGAGAGTAGGTTTTCAATATGAGCTTACAAAAAACTTTATCGTAAGAACTGGCATTACAGGTTTAGAACAAAATTACCATTTCGGCACCTCCCTCAAGCTCAAAAAAATTATCTGCGATTATGCTTTGAGTAGCCATCCATTTCTTGGTTTATCGCATCAACTTTCTTTTTGCCTAGCTTTTCCAAACAAGCATATTAAACCAGATAAAAATGAGGACTAGCAAAATCTCTCTTCTTTGTTTATGCTTTTGTTTGCTAAGTAAACTTTATTTGCAAGCACAAGATGATGCACAAACAGAAGAGTTTATAGATAGGATCATTATAGATACTGATGAAGATACCGACTACGAAGCTTTGCTTGATCAACTTTATCAGTTTTATCAACATCCGATAAATCTAAACAAATGTGATAGAGAAGAACTCGCCAGCCTACAATTACTTTCAGAATCTCAACTCAATCAATTTTTTAAATATAGAAATACTTTCGGCAAGCTAATCAGCATAAACGAGTTACAGGCAATTCCTGAGTTTACACCCAACGATATAAGACAGCTTAAACCTTTTGTAATTATTACTGAAAGGAAGAGCAGCAGCAATCTTTTCAAAAGAATGAAAGATGAGAAAAATAAATATATGTTTTTCAGGTATCAGTTTGTGCCTGAAACTAAAGAAGGTTTTATTGAGCCCGAAGACTCTAGCAAACAGCATTATTTAGGTGATGAAGCAAAATTGTTATACAGGTTGAAAGTAAGCCATAGCAAAGATTTTAGTTTTGGAATTACACTTGAAAAAGATGCTGGTGAAAAGCTTGCACTTTCGCCCAAAAACCAAACATACTTAGCAGATTTTGTCTCTTGGCATTTTACACTTTACAATCAAGGCAAGCTAAAAGCCATTAGCATAGGAGATTATCAAATGCAATTCGGACAAGGCTTGTTACTCTCAGGTGGTTTTCAAATGGGTAAAGGTTCCGAAACAGTGCAAGGAATGAGACGAAGCTCAAGAGGTATTCTCCCCTACACTTCCACAGCAGAGTTTGGTTATTTTAGAGGTATTTCAGCCAGTTACGAACTCATCAAAAACACAGAACTTACTACTTTTGTATCTAGAAAACATATTGATGCCACTCTAAAAAGCACAGATGAAGGTAAACTTTATGCTTCTTCCATCTCGCAAACTGGCTTACACAGAACCGAAAATGAACTGGCAAGAAAAAACCAGCTCGAAGAAACTGTTACTGGCTACCATTTCAGATACAAACTACCTTTTCTGGAAATAGGTAACACCACTACTTTCACTAAGTATAATTTACCAATACAAAGAGAAGCTTCAGATTATAATCAATTTGCGTATAATGGCAATCAACTACTTAATACAGGAATCAATTACAGCCTTTACTGGAACAATCTTTCATTTTTTGGAGAAGCAGCAATGTCTGGCAACAAAGGCAAAGGCATTATTAGTGGTGTACTGGCAGGTTTTGGTAGAAACATAGAGATGGCATTAGTCTTAAGAAATTACAATAGATACTTCCATAGCTTTTATGGAAATGCCATTAGCGAAGCGAGCACAGCCCATAATGAAAAAGGGATTTATTGGGGTATAAAATTAAAACCTGTAAAAAAATGGACTGTATCTGCCTATTACGATGCATTTCAATTTCCTTGGTTACGCTATCAAGCAGATGCACCTTCTGGCGGATTTGAGTACTTGGGTAAAATTGCATTTAAACCCAGTAAACAACTAGAGTTATATGCGCAATATCGCTTTGAAAACAGAAGCAGAAATATGGGTGATGAAGCTAATAAATTCGATCAGGTAGTGCCAGTTAAAAAAGGTGATGCTAGATTTAATATCAATTATCAGGTTAATAAACATGTTTCCATCCAATCGAGAATTCAATTTAGTGATAGAAACCAAGAGCAATTCAATAGTAAAGGTTTAGTGTTGATACAAGACATCGTCTGGGATTTAAAAAAGGTAAAACTTGCAGCCAGAGTTGCTTCATTTGATACAGACGATTACAATACCAGACAATACGCTTACGAAAAAGACATCTTATATGCATTTTCAATACCCGCTTACTATGGCGAAGGAATTAGAAACTACATTATGCTCAAGTGGAAGTTGATGAAACAAGTTGATTGTTGGGCGAGGTATGCATCTACCAAATGGTACGACAGAGATGTTGTCGGTTCAGGTACAGAAGAGATTCAAGGAAGTAAAAGGTCTGAATTTAAATTTCAAATCAGGTATAAATTTTAATTTCTTAGATAAACTCTGCAGTATATTTTTTTGACACAACAGTCCTTCTTAAATTGCGTTTTTTGGAGCTACTTCAATAGTTTATTTTTTAATACTGTCCTTAAAAATGAATAAGAAACTTTTCTTATATCTTTTTTGCTCGCAAATCTGCTTGCAGTTCTTCTTGCAATTTCTCATCAATTTTGATTTATCTGCACAGAGAAGAAATCTTCCTCCCTATAAAAATAACAAAAACGACATACCTACCAGAGTGAATGACTTACTGGGAAGAATGACGCTCGAAGAAAAAGTTGTGCAGTTGCAATCTATCTGGAAACAAAAAAATGAATTAATCCTAGATATGGATGGCAATTTTGATCCAACCAAAACAGCTCAAAGCTTACCAGATGGCATTGGCCAGATAGCTAGACCAAGCGAATCTTCTAACCTCAATCAAAGCTCTAATCGCTCACCAAGAAGCATGGCAAACTTTACCAATGCCATACAAAAGTATTTTTTAGAGCAAACTCGTTTAGGAATTCCAGTAATATTTCATGAGGAATGTTTACATGGGCATATGGCAAAAAATGCCACTAATTTTCCTGTTCCGATAGCTTTAGCAAGTACATGGAATACAGAATTAATTGAAAGCATTTATGGGCTTATTGCAGAAGAAGCACGCTCAAGAGGTGGACATCAGGCATTGAGTCCGGTGGTAGATGTAGCAAGAGACCCACGTTGGGGAAGGTTTGAAGAAACTTATGGCGAAGACCCTTATTTAGTTTCGCAAATGGGTATTGCCGCAGTGAATGGTTTACAAGGCAGAGGAAGAGGCTCTGAGATAGATGACAAACACATGTTGGCTACCTTAAAACATATGACAGGTCACGGCCAACCAGAATCTGGAATTAACATAGCACCTGCGAATATTTCTGAAAGAGAGCTGAGAGAAATCTTTTTCCCTCCATTTAAATCGGCAGTTCAACTAGCCAATGTAAGAAGTATTATGGCTTCTTATAACGAGATTGACGGAGTACCATCTCATGCTAACAAATGGCTGTTGAGAGATATTTTGAGAGGCGAGTGGGGATACAAAGGTTCAGTAGTTTCTGATTATAGTGGCATCAGTGATTTATATAATATACATCATATTGCAGAAGGCAGCAAAGATGCGGCAGCAAAAGCTTTAGTGGCAGGAGTTGATGTTGAATTACCCGATCGCATGGACTATAACTCATTGATAGACGCTTTTAGGAACAAAGAAATTCCTATGGCTTTTTTAGATAGTGCAGTTTACAGACAGTTAGAAGCCAAGTTTTTATTAGGTCTTTTTGATAAACCTTATGTAAATCCAGACTATGCAGAAAGGTTTGTTGGCTCAGATAAAAACTCAAAGCTGGCTCTGGAAGCCGCTCAAAAATCTATCATCCTTTTAAAAAACGATTATAAATTGCTTCCACTTACTTCAGACGATTATAAAACCATCGCAGTAATTGGCCCGAATGCAGACAAGCAATTGCTTGGTGGTTATAGTGACGAACCTCCTTACGTTGTTACAGCT
>PBYL01000007.1 GCA_002729595.1 Thalassovita sp.
TCGGTGGCAACGCCACCATCGGCGGAGATGCCACCGCGGACCGTTTCATCTCGAGCGAGATGGACGGGCAGGACCTGTCAGAAGGTATCTACAACGCGCTCCTCCTGGCTTCGGGGAATACCATCGACAAGCCCGTCTGTCCGCCCGTGACGGCAGATGGCGCCTACCAGATGGAGCCACGCATATTCGTCGTCCCAGCCGCCTACTCACACCCGGGCGGCCTGCCCACCGTGGGCGTGAGGGCATACGCCGAGGAGGCGGGCGGAGATGCATGGCGCGTGAGGCTCTTCAACTTCGTGGACGAGGACAAGTGTACCAGCTCAATCTCGAACCCCCTCACGACCGAGACCTCCGATTTCCGGAGCGAGAACAGCGCGCAGTGTTCCTCCGCAGACGGCCTTGCCGACGTCTACGAGGTCTCCAGCACCGCCGGACGCGTCCTCGCCATGACCCGGTGCTACTGAAAGGATCGGTGAGAACGCCCGAACATCGAGCGAAAACGACGAAAGGATAACCTTCCGCATGTGGAACGAGGGTAACGCGGTCAAGGACGGGGAGGTCGCCGGTGAGAGGCTTTCCCACTACCACTTCAATGACCTCTACATCAGCACCGACAGATCCATCTCCCCCATCGCCAGGCGCCTGGTCCTTACCGGCAGCGGTGAGCGCGCGCAGAACGGCGTCTTTCCGGTCCCCAGGGAGCTCGAGGCAGACCTGGAAAGGCTGCGCGGCGAGATACAACGAGCCGCCCACGAGAGGGGATACTTCGAACGCGAGATCCAGGTCCAGTATGATGGTGTTTCCTACCGCGGCGCCCTCATCGCTGAGCCGTCCGAGGAAAACGTGAACCCCTACGAGGTCCAGGCTCCCGAATACCAGACCTGGTGCCTGCGACGGATCGGGGACACACCACCGACACTCGACGAGTTGAACCTTCCACGCTTCCTGCACGGATCCCTGAAGGAAAGCGTGACCAGGCGCGGCCTGGTCCTCGTCTCCGGTTCCTTCGGCTCAGGGAAGACCACGACCTCGGCTGCGTGCATTCAGACCTGGGTGGAGGAGGCATGCGAGGTCGGCGTGACGCTGGAGGACCCACCGGAGTTCCCCCTCGGCGTGCCCGAGGGAAAGGGGATGATCTATCAGATCAACATCTCCGACCGGGATCCCGCCGAAGCGATCAAACACGTTAGACGCTATGCCCCCCGGTACGTCTTCCTGGGCGAGATCCGGACTCCGGAGGCGGCGCGCGAGCTCCTGCACATGGCCGCGTCCGGGCCCCTGGTTCTCTGCACCATCCACGCGTCGGACCCGATCCAGGCCCTGACCTCCCTCATCCTCTTCGCCTCCTCTGCCATGGAGCCCGACATGGCGCGCCAGCTGGCGGCAAGGTGCATCTCGCTCATCGTCCACCAGGAGATGAATGCCGGAACGGTCCAGGCGCGCATGCTCGAGGTCGACGACAGCGACTACGGCATCCAGTCCAAGATCCGGACCGGCCGCTACGACCTGCTTTACGAGGACTTCGAGACGCAGAAGATCCGCAGGCGCGCCGGCTACACGAAACCAAAGGGCCGTGCGCGCAAGTAAAAGGATTTGAATGCCCGCCCGCGGGCATCGACGCTCCACAGGAAAAGGCGTCGAATCCTGGAAATCGGATCTTCGCGTTTGATTGGTAAATTGCTCGCGCGTAGTATTTTCGCAATCCACGCCGCCCACGAGCAGGAAAGTCATCATGAAGAAGATCTCCCTCTCCGGTGTCGCAGCGGTGATCGCCACGGGCATAGTGCCTCAGGCTCACGCTCAGACATCCTGGATCCAGGACACGATCACCGAACAGTGCTCCACGGAGTCGCGCCAGCAGGTGGCCGACGGTGTCCGCGGATCCATCGAAGCGTCCGTCGCCCGCTCGGAAGCGAGCATCAAGCCTCCGGCATCCGTGGGCGACCTTTCGTGCATGTCCGACCTGTTGAAAGCCGATGTCGACGTCTTTTCCGAAAGCTGGATGGACCTCGGCAGCTTCGATGTCGAAGGCATGATCAACGATGTCACGGGGGGCCTGAAATCCGGCCTCAGTGTACAGACTCTCAGCTCCGGCGTGGAGCGGGCAATCTGCGACTTCGCCGAAGAGAAGTTCGAGGAGGTCACCGGCGGTATCGACGGGTCGATGGACGACATCCTCGCGGGTGCCGAACAGCCCTCCTTCTCGGACGGATTTGGGCTCCTCAACATCGGCTACAACAGTGGTGGCTCGGGCAGCAGTGGTTCCGTTGGAAGTGGCAACGGCGGCACCTACACCCCGACGTTCGATCCCGACAACGGCGGCAACGGCAGCGGGGAAACCTATACGCCGTTCGTCGAGCCCTCCGAAAACAGTGGGTCCGAAACCGAACAGCAGATCCAGTCAATCTGGAACAACATCAGCGGAGGGTCGAACTGATGCAGCGTGTCTTTTTCCGAACAGGCATCCTCACGCTTGCGAGCGCGCTGATGGTCACGACCGTAGACGTGCGTCCCGCCAGCGCCCTCTTCGGGGGCGGCGGAACCGGCGTCATCCCCGTGATCCGTGAGCAGCACTCCCGGACCCGGAACCACGTGAGCCAGGAGCACGATCAGACCCGCGAGCAAGTGGTCAACGCGATCGAACAGCAGACCACGGATCTGAGCGATCACCTGGACCTCAAGTTCGACATCCTCATCGAGGCCCTTCGGGGCCAGGCCCGTGAGAACTCGAACTACCAGCAGATGCAGGTGGAGGCCGCCCAACGCGTCGAAGACGCCGCACAGGTCAACGAAACGAACCGGCTCAAGGACGAGTTTCGCGCCAAGGCGGAAAGCGGTGAATTCGATCCGAACCCCTTCAGCTGCATGATGATCGACATGTTCGCCAGCGATGGCGGCGGGGGTGGCGGGGGTGCCACCTCGGGCAGCGATGTGGCGCGGTCCACGGCCGCCTGGGCCGCGGGCGAACATCCCGCCGTTCAGGCCGGCGGGGCGCAGATGTCGCGACACGTTGTTGAAAAAGCGCAGGAATATGAGGGGTACGGTGGCAGTCCCGACGCGACCTCCGACTTTGGCCTCCTGCTCGATGACCCCACGATCGATTTCGACGACCCGGAAATGGCCGAGGTCGNGGGTCTCATCATGAACAACCTCATCGACTCGCAACCGAAAAGGAACGTGAGCGAGAAGGAGTTGGCGACCCCGGCAGGTATCGACAGGCAGGCCAAGATCCAGGAGCAACGCACACGCAAAAGTGCCTCGATCAAGTCTATCGAAATGGCCATGAACATGCGTGACAACGTTCTGGCGGGCTCGGGCGTAGAGTCTTTCCGGACCATGGCCAAGGACTCGGCCTACAACCGCGGTACGGATTTCGAAGACCTCTCCGAGCTTCAGCAGATCGACATCATGACGGTCTGGAACTACGCCCCGCAGGGTGAACGCCTCAAGGCTCTGACAGGATCGCATGAGGACCCGGGAAAGAACATCAACAGCGAGAAGGCCTGGCTGTACGAGATCCACCGGATCATGTCGCTCAACACCCGGATCGCCTACCTGCAGCTCGAGCTGATGAACCGCGACGCGATCGTCAATGCCGGCATTCTCGCCACCCTGAACGACGACTGAGGAAGTACGATGGCTACGACAGGGGGGCCGAGGCGTCCGGAAGACGGATGGCAATGGCGGTGGCTTTTACAGACGGTCACGCTCCTTTTTCACGCGCCGCAGGCGATACTCGTCGCCCTTGCGGGGGTTGCAATGACGGGCGGACTCGCCGGCCTCGTGGGAAATGCCATGCCCACAGGACTGTGGTGGGCGACACTCCTGCAGGTGATGACGACCGTTCTGGGAGGTCTTGTCGCCATCGCGACATGCGCATCCCTGGCGCTCCGGGAGGGTCACGGTATTCTCCCTGCCCGTGAACTCCACTCATCTGTGCGCCGCTTCACCGCCGGCATCTTCCTGATCACGACTCTACTCGTCGTAGTGGCTTATCTCCTGCTTTCATCGGGTATCGACATGACCATGAATTCCGCGGAGGCCACCCCGCACCGGGAAGAGAGCGCGAGATATTTCGTACTTGGCCTACTCGGTGTTTCAGGCGGCATCTTCGCCACGCTCATGGTCAATCCGCTCTGGGTGCCGCTGGTCACTCAGCAGGAGATGAGCTTTTCCGAGCTCCGGGTGTCCGGAGTCATGCTCATGTCGAAGAGCCGACAAGCCTGGACCGCGATGCTGGTTGTCGCCCTGCTCTGCGGGTTCTCCAACAGCGTCCTGCCGGCCATCGCCGGCGCGGCGCTAACCGTTCTTCACATCGCCTGGCTCTACGTCGCAGCACGAGAGATCTACGGCGGCATTTCCGGAAACGCACGTTTCAGCGAGGCCGAGGCCTCCCTGACGGAGGCCTGACATGGCGCGCTTCAAGGCCAAGAAGGCCTCTCTTCCCACCGAAAGCGAGGCGGTCGATAGCGCCTTCATGCGCCGCCCCGTCAAGGGGATCGGCGAACAGATCCAGGATACCCTGACCCGACCCGATACCATCCTGTCGGTGATGCTGTTCTCGGCCATGCTGCTTGTCCTTCTGCCCTGGACGTTCATTTTGACCGGGTTCGTGACCTCGGCCTATTACCTCTGGGCGACGACACGGAAATACCGCCTGCCTTTCAAGGCCCCTATGAACTGGGGCGGACCCGACTACGGCGCGCCCAAGCCCGGGCGACCGGGCAAGTATTCCGATGCGTCCGGCATTCTCTACTTCGGGCGCGACGAAGCGAGCCTGGAAGAGTTGTGGATCGAGAACGGTGACGCCCGGCGTCACGGGTTCTTCATCGGGACCACGGGGTCGGGCAAGGCCCTGCCGCTGGATACCCTGGTGCTGACCACGGAAGGCTGGATGCGTAACGGCGACCTTCTTCCCGGGATGACAGTATGCCACCCGGATGGCGGAACGGCCAGAATCCAGTCGATCCACCGGCAGGGCGCCATCCCCGCGGTGCGTCTGCACTTCGCCGACGGTCGCACGGCCGACTGCTCGCGGGATCACCTCTGGCACATCCGTACACGCGCGCGGCCCGGCCGCACGGCGCCCGTGCAGACCCCGTTCGAGGGCCGCATCATGGAAGCGTCGGACATGGGCATCCTCCACGGGCTCTACAAGGAGAGCATGGAGCTCTGCACGCCCCTGCCCCGACCACACACCGGCCGCGCGCCTATCGGCACGGAGCTTAGCGATCAGGATGCTCGATATGCCGCCCGGAACGGCATGAACGCGCTCGACTACATGCCCTCGCTGCCAGGAACTCCGCACCAGCGACGCGGTTTCCTGGCCGCCTATCTCCGTGCGAAGGCGCCGGTTACCGTCGTAACCGACACAGGGCTACGTGTCTGCGGCCTGCCTTACGAGGATGCCATCCGGATCAAGCAGATCGTCTGGTCCCTGGGCGGAGTCGCGACGACCTATACTGGCCGCGGCACAAAGATGGATGTCCTGTTCATGGTGGAGGACATCATCGAGTTCCATCCCGACGCGGGCGGGTGCCGCTTCCCCAACGATCTCGGCCTCGAGGTCACGGATATCGAGGCGCTGGACGAGGGCGATGTCGAGATGTCCTGCATCAAGGTCGATCGCGAGGACGGACTCTACGTGATGGAGAACCACGTGGTGACCCACAACACCGAGCTTCTGCTCGGGGTTGTCAGCCAGACGCTCATGTGGAGCTCGGGCTTCCTCTTCATCGACGGCAAGGGGACCACAGAGTTCTATGCGCGCACCTGGACGCTGTGCAAACGGTTCGGCCGCGAGGACGACCTGAGGGTCCTGAACTTCACTGACCCCGGAGGGGACCCGGATGCGCCGGCGGGCGGCCCCGGAACCCAGTCGAACACCTTGAACCCTTTTGCGAAAGGTTCGCCAGACCAGCTTATGAACATCGTTGTTTCGCTC
This sequence comes from Thalassovita sp., assembly GCA_002729595.1. Classification (GTDB taxonomy): domain Bacteria; phylum Bacteroidota; class Bacteroidia; order Cytophagales; family Flammeovirgaceae; genus Chondrinema. The sequence continues at coordinate 5,945 of PBYL01000007.1, forward strand.
ATGGGCGACGCCGGATCCGGCAACGACATGTGGAAATCGCGCGCGGTTTCGCTGGTGACGGCGATGATGATGGGCCTTTGCGAATTGCGTGACAACGGTGACATTCTCCTTAATGTTCAGACCATCCGGGACTTCCTTTTCCTCGGCAAGGGCTTCGACAAGGAGAAGCTGGGCGGACGCAAGATCAAGAAGCTCGAAGAGGTCCCAGAAGAGGCCTGGGAGGAGCTGAAGGGCCGTGCGGGCCTAATCGAGCTGTATTTGCGGGCCCTCCGGGGAGAGCTCTCAAGCGCCACACGCCTCGCCATGAAGGGCTTCTTCGACACGCTTCCGGGCTTCTCGATCGAGAAGGCAATGAATGGCGAAAATCAGGAAACCAAGGCAAATGAACAGTACGGGTTCCTTGCCATGCAACTTACAAAACCTCTCGGCTCTCTCGCAGACGGGTACGGGCACATCTTCCGGACCCCGCTGGGCGAGATCGACATGGACGACGTGGTCCTGAACAGGCGTATTCTCGTCGTCCTGTTGCCGGCGCTGCAGAAGGCGCCAGAGGAGATGCAGAACTGCGGCAAGATCGTCGTGACCATGGCGAAAATCATGATGGGCAACGCTTCGGGCTCCATGCTTCAGGGCACGCGCCAGGAGATCGTCGAAGCCAAGCAGACCCGCGCGCCCTCGCCCTTCGTGGTCGTTCTCGACGAGGCGGGCTACTATATGGTGAAGGGGATCGACGTCATGATGGCCCAGGCGCGCTCCTTGGGCTTCATGATCATCGTCGCCGGCCAGGACATGGCCGCGATGCAGGCGATCGACTCCCAGATCGCGGAAACCGCCGCAGCGAACGCCTCGATCCTCGCCGTTGGCAAGACTGTCGACGGCAACAAGACCGTTCAGTTCGTCCAGCAGCTCATGGGCAAGGCCACGGTCTCGGTGACTGGTGGCTATCAGGCCCGCACGACGGCCCTGGGCAACACCAAGTGGGAAGACCGGATGGATGCCTCCTTCCAGGAGGTCGACAAGGTCCGCACCGACGAGCTGCAGGCCCTCTCCGAGGGGCAGTTCTATTTCCTGTTCAATGGCAAACTCGTCCGAGCGGCGACCTTCTTCATCGGGGACAACTTCGCCGCCAACTTCTCGGTCAACAAGTTCCTCAAGGTGCGCGGCCCCACCGACCGGGTACCAGGCCTGGACCAATCGGTCGAGGAGGACTTCCTCGAGGGATACGTCACCATCTCGCGGCGCCTGGAACGCGGCTTCAACATGTCCGACGTGGCCGACGATCCCATGGACAGTATTAGCCAGGCCAAGCGCCTCCACGACATTGCCCTTTCTCGCGGCAGGTCCGCCGCAAGCGATCGCGTCCAGGCGGCCTGGCTCGCAGGCCTGCTCGGCGCCGCGGGCATGAGCGAGGCGTCGGAGACGCTTCGAGAGATCGAGCAGGAGGACGAGGACGACGTGTCCGAATGGGATATCCAGGATGACGACGAGGAGAGCCCCGCTCCCGACGTGGGCGCGCTGTCACGACGCAAGACGACTGCGATGCCGGACCTCGACGACGAGCTGCCTCCCGGACGGGCGTCCGGTCGCGGGCGGCCGCAGATGGGAGACCGGATCCCGCGGCGCGACGTTCGGGAAAGCGAAACCCCGGCCGCAGTGCGTCCCGAAGACCCTCCGCGCCGGCGCCCCAGGGAGACACCTCGGCACCACCTGAAGGACGCACCCGCCACCGTCTCACGCACGGTCTCCGAGGGCCTGAACCAGGTCACTTCGTCGGAAACCCCGCGGGGACGGCACTCCGGCGTCGTGGGTCTCATCTCCCAGGAGAAGAAGGCCGTGGAGGAGGCGACCGCCTCAGGCAGCATCACCGATCTCGATGCCGGGATCGGCGAGGGCAACGGCCAGCAGACCCTGGGATCCATGTTCACCGCCATGGCCAAGCAGATGAACAGAATGGAACGGATGCTGGTCTCCGAGTTCGCGGAGGGCAACGTCGGCGCCGAGATCATGCAGCGCGCGGTCTCGGTCAACCCGATGCCCCTACCCGGCAGCGATGCAGAGGAATACATCCGCAGCCGCCTGCAGAGCCTGGAGGAGCAGTTCGCAGAGGAATGATGTGGACAACCTGTCCCGGAGGGCTTGCCGGTGACACGACAGGCGCCTTCTTTCGCGCGGAAAGGACCCCTGCATGAAGATCATCGCTTTCGACCCCGGCCGCGTCTGTTCCTACGCCATACTCGACACCCTAGCCCCCCACGAGGTGACGGTGGGCGAGCTGGATCTCGTGGGGGCCGGCCGGCTGATCCGGCCCTGCGGCCAGCACATCCGCGAGCTTCTGGAAGATGGCGTGGACTGCGCGATCGTCGAAGAAGTCGGCGCACGGCAGGGCCAGGGCTCGTCCTCGATCTTCACCTTCGGTCTCTCAACGGGGGCGATCCTGAACGCCATCGGCGCAAGCCGTGTCTCTCTGGACACCGTGACACCCCCGCAATGGAAGCGGGCAAGCCGGATCCACTCTAGTTCGGAAACGGATGTAAAGGACCTGGCGCGGGCCTATGCCACGCAACTCTGGCCGGCAAGGCGCGACGTCTTCAAGATCAAGAAGAACCACGGCCAGGCGGAGGCCGCGCTCATGGCGCGATGGTTTTTCCTGAAGGGCCCCGGGCGGGATGCGGCCGACAAGGAGACGAAGGCCGCACTTGCGGGCTGAGCGCAATCAGAGCTCGAAGGTATGCTGGGCCCGGCGGTCGGTCTCGTACTGGTCCGCGGCCGCGGCGATTTCCGCCACCTCGCGGGTCCGGAAGAGCTCCTTCTGCGACGGCTTGCGCGCGGAATGACGCGTCAAGTAATCGACGTGGTAGCAAGGCAGGGACACATCCTTGCCGTAGATGTCACGCAGGAAGGCCGCCTCCTCGGCCACGGCCTCCGGGGTATCGGGAATCTCCACGTGCCAGGCCTTGTGCCCGTAGGCCTCGGTCCCGTCGCTGGACCACTTGTAGCCGTCCCTGTTCTTGATCTCGTCCTTGCGGCTGAAAGGCGACTTCTCGGCGATGATGAAGAGGCTCTTCGTCGCGGCGCTGTCCCGCATCTCGGCAAAGGCCGTCTTGCCGTTGCTATCCATGCTGTTGAGGACGAAGAGGGTCGCCATGCAGTCCGCATCGGCCCTGTGCGAGCCGAAGACATAGCCCTCCGAAAGGGCCAGAGCTTCCAGGGATCGTGAGTTCTTGCCCCGCGCTTTCCAATCCACCCCGTCGAGGCTGCAGCCCCAGGGTCGCGTGTCGAAACCGACCTCGGGAAGGTTGAGCTCGACGATCTTGCGGTCGAAGTTGGAGTGATGCGCGATGATGAGGGAAGCGTCCCCGATGAACTCGGAAACCTCGCCGGGATCGATGCGGTGACCCGCGACCATGTCGTTGCTGATGCCGGTGATGCCTTCGACTTCCGCGTCGATCCGCTTCCGGAGGGGTTCATTTAGCGCCTCAAAGCTCTTCCCGATGGAAAGAATCCCGTCTTGGTCGTAAGTGAATTCCACCATTCCGAGTTCAATGATCTCGTCGGAGGTCACGTCGACGCCTGTCGTCTCCGTGTCGAGAATGATGCCGCGGCGGGCGCGCGCGAGGCGGTCCGGATCGGTCACGACGGGAAAAGTCTCCCGCGAGATCACGTTCATCATCGCGATGCCAGCGCGATGCAGGCTTTCTTTCAGGATCTCACGACCTTCGGCAGAGGATGCGAGGTTCTCGATGATCCTGTCGACCTTTTGCTGGCGTTCCGCCTTCCTGTCAGACATGAGGGTTGCTCCTTTGCGAGCCATAGGTGAGCGTCTTTATCCTCAAGGTACGCGCATTTTGCGAAAATCTCCCGTCTACTGCCTGATGAGCTCGGTTTCCCGAACCGGATCGCTGCCGTTCCTGGCGAACTCGAGGAGAAGCGCCTGCTCGAGATCCATGGCCTCGGCGAATGTCTCGCCGGACAACGAAAAACTGACGCGCTCGCCCTGTCCGAAGAGGTCGATCTTTCCGTCACGCAGACGGTATCCCTCGGTGACGAAGGGGAGTTCGGGGCGCAGAACGACCCGCATCTCGCCCACGTCCGAAATCAGGATCTCGAAGACGTTGTCCTGTTCGGAATCGTGCATCATTTTTCGAGACCTTCCCGTGTCTTATAGCGACGCGTCGGGCGATCGGGTGCAACGCGGGGAGGCGGTGTATCGCGCTTCATACGCGGTAGCTGAGGCGTGGCGTGGTCGTCGTGGGGAACAGCGCCGTACCGGCCGCATTCCGTCGCGTACGGATCCGTGCAGTTCGGTGCCTGCGTATACGGCAGAAGCCCCTCGTAGTAGAATGCCGCGCTGGCAGGTGCAGCCAGGGCGAGAAGCGGGGCGGCCAGGGCCGCGATGCTGAGTGTCTTGGTCATGACGGATCTTCCTGTCAGAGTTCCTGGATGGTCGGATCGATGTGGGGGCGGATCCCGATGCAATCTTCGAGAACCGGGTGAAGCCACGCGGGCGCGGCGAGAATGATCCTGTCGTGCTCCCGTCCGTCGCCGATGGTGCAATCGGCGATATGGGACAGGGCCCCCTGCATCCGCTTTTTCGCGCGGCGCGTGAAATCCGTGGTGTCGACATCTTCGCCGTAGAGCCTGAGGCAGGAGCGCAAGGCGCGGCTCAGCATCCCGGGAGACGAGAGGTGGACGCTGTCGCCACGGTGGCTGAGATCGAGCTCGCAGAGGCTCGACCAGCCAAAGACCGCGACCCAGGCTCCCGAAGAGTATCCCTCCTCGTCGAGCACGGTCACACGGGTCTCACCGGGTCCAATGCTGAAGAACACCACCTTCTGGCCGTCCTCGACATCTCCTGGATGATTGTGCGGATCGTCGTCGGAAAAGACGGGGATCCTGTCCTCGATGCACCCGAGTGTCCCCGTGGGGAAGGCAAGCGTGTGATCCGTCATTCGCCCTCTCCCTTGGAAAGCGACAAGGGTCCGTTCGCCGGTGCTGCCCCCTGTGGTGAGGGCATGAGCCCCAGGCGCACCAGGATTCCCCGCCTGGCGGCCTGTCCCCCTGCCTCGTTCCCCAGTGAGCGGGCCCGGTGCCAGGCGTCCATTTCGCAAGCAAAGTCCACGGCCGTGCGTTCCTCGTGCGGGCCGCGCGCAGTGCGGCGCTTGCCGATGAACCGCGACCTCACGAAACGCAGGATAGAGTTGGCCGAGATCCCCTTCCTGTCGAACCACCAGAAGGTCATCATGGTCGTCATGGCCAGCAGGATTGTCCAGATCCTGAGGTGCATGAAGGTCGGCACGAGGACCAGTACCACGCGTCCGTCGAAGATGAGAAACCTGGCCGGTTTCATTGTCTCGCGCCAGAAGACGGGCTGGTC
>PBYL01000008.1 GCA_002729595.1 Thalassovita sp.
GCATAATCTTCTAGCCATTTTTGCATCATCAATAATGCAATTGGCACTGCAATTAAAATGGAAATAAACACTAACACTACAAAATTGTGTGTGAGTAAGCGGAAAATACTGCTGATCGATGCACCCAAAATCAAGCGGATGCTTATCTCTTTTGCACGTTGTTCTACCAGAAAAGAAGACAAAGCAAATAAGCCCAGACAAGCAACAACTATGGCAAGTAGCGCAAAAACGCTAAACATCGTTCCTATCCGCTCTACGTCCTGATACATCTTTTCATAATGCAAATCAAGAAAGGTGTACCGAAAAGCCTGATTGGGAGAAAATTCTTTCCAGAGACTTTCGAGTTCCTGAATCATAACAGGCATTTCTACTGTACTAACTTTTACAGAAACAGCTTTTACACTTGGTTTTAAATACATGCCCAATGGTCTAATAGCTTGCTTCATCGATTCAAAATGGAAATCTTCTACTACGCCAATAATTGTCCATTTACCAGACCAATCTGAAATCTGTTCTCCTATAGGATGCTCAAAATTTAATTGCTTTGCCAGTGATTCATTAATAATAACTGATTGAGAATCAGTGGTGACTTCTTTGTGAAAATCTCTCCCTTGTTTAATTTTTAAACCCAAGGTTTCTATATAATCTTGATCAACCGACCAATGCTGACCGCTCACTGCGTCATCTTCTTGCATACCTTCTTTTAACCATCCTCCATTATTTGTTCTGAAACCTTCAACCGGTAGGAAACTACTGATGGAAACCGATTCCACCTCAGGTAAATTCACCAATTCATTTTTAAAGACTTCCAGTTTGTTTTCCAAAGTGTGTGTCCCCTGAATAACAATGACCTGGTCTTTTTCAAATCCAAGTTTTTTATGCAGGATATAATCCATCTGTTTGTTGATGATGAGAGTACCTATAATTAAAATAATAGAAACAGTAAATTGAAAAACTACCAAAGAACTTCTCAATGTTGATTTTTGAGTTCCCCTACTTACATTACCTTTCAGCACATTAATCGGTTGAAAAGAAGATAGATAAAAGGAAGGATAAATTCCTGCAATAATTCCGATAATTAAGGTTCCGGCTATGAGAATTGGCATAAACCACCATTCTAATGTTGGAAATGTAAGCGACTTACCCAGCAAGGTATTAAAATATGGCAGGAACAAAGCCGCCAATAAACTTCCTAATAGAACGGCTAGAAAGCTGAACAAAATTGATTCTGTTAAAAACTGTTTAACCAAACCAGATCGATTAGAACCAACTACTTTTCTTAAACCTACTTCTCTGGCTCTGTTAGCAGATCTCGCTGTTGAAAGGTTAATAAAATTGATGCAGGCTATTATTAATATGAATGATGCAATTGCTCCAAAAAGCCATATAAAACGAATATCTCCATGCGCTAAATTATCGCCAACTTCGTCAACATTTAAGTGAATGTCTTTTACTGGCTGCAAACCAAAATGGAAACTTTTTACCCAATTAATAGACTCTTGGCTGCCAGCCTCTAGTCGCGGAGGTAGAAAATATTTATCAATTAATAAGGAGAATTTATCTTCTAAATCTGCAATATTAGTCCCTGGTTTTACTCCTATGTAAGTGATGTAATTATCATTTTTCCAGTTGGTTAATTCTCCGGTATAAAACTCACGCTCAGCAAGCGAAATGAGAAAATCAAATTGAAAATGAGAAGTCGAGGGAAAGTCTTTAATTACGCCACTTACTTTAAATTGATTGGAATCATCATTATTGAAAATGAGGATTTTACCAATTGGATTTTCATCTGGAAAATATTTATCAGCTTTGCTTTTAGTAATTACTATGCCATCGGGATCAGCCAATGCACTTTTGGGATTGCCATAAATAAATGGCGTTTGCAGAATTTGAAGCAATGATTGATCGGCAAAGGTAATTCTGTCTTCATGGCTACTTTCTTGTTGATCTGCTCTTCTGACTTCGTTGCTCCCAGCACCAAACATGTATGAAGAGTTGTATCGTCCTGCCTGTTCTATTTCAGGAATTTCTTCCAGTAAAGCTGCTGCAAATGGAGAGGGAAAATGTGCCCCTTTTCCGGATTCTCCATTAAAACTTGATTCCCGAAAAATCCTATAAATACGGTCGCCATTTTGATAATATCGGTCATAACTCAAATCCTGCCGGATGAAAAGGAAGATGAGTAAACATGCTGCAATACCAATGGAAAATCCCCCGATTTTAATTAAAGAATAAACTTTTTGCTTTAACAAACTTCTCCAACCTATTAAAAAATAATTATTGAACATCGCAAAATGAGGTCTAATTGGACTTTCTAAATTTTTAATAGAAAATGGTCTTAAATAATTGATCACTTCATACCAGTAGTTCAGTTTTGCTTTCCATATAGTGCTTTCTTCTANTCTGGAANAAAACTGTTCCTCCAAATCACCCTCCACCTCTTCTGCTAGTTCCTCTTTGAGAAAGCAGCGAAGAAANTTTTGAGCCAATTTGGGCGGTATGGTTTTCTTATATTTCATTCAATAGTTTATTCTGAGCGCAGACTTTTCACTGGATTTACCAAGGCTGCTTTTAAAGACTGATAGCCAATAGTTAAATATGCTACTAAGAATACAGCCAAACCTGTTAAGGCAAACATCCACCATTTAATATCTATTCTGAAGGCAAAATCTTGCAGCCATTTTTCCATGCCATACCAAGCCAAAGGAATAGAAAGTACAAAAGCTATGGCAATCAATTTCAAGAAGTTTTCTGCCAATAATGAGAAGATTTTTAGTGGTGATGCTCCTAACACTTTGCGGATTCCGATTTCTTTTGTGCGTTGTTGTGTAGTAAATGCTGCCAAGCCAAACAAACCTAATGAAGCAATAATAACGGCTAGTATCGTAAAGAAACCGAATGTTTCTCCCAATCTCATATCCTCTTTATAGAGTTGATCGAACTTATCATTCAGAAAAGCATATTCAAATGGATAAGTTGAATACTTCTTCATGGTTTTCTCTAAATGAGCTATGGTTTCTGGTAAGTTTTCTTGAGCAACCTTCACCGATAAATTACCAACAATTCCTGAAGTAGTTAAAGAAATCATTAAAGGTTGAATATCAAGATGCATAGAATGCATATGAAAATCTTTTACTACACCAATAATTGTAGATGGATCATCACCGTAATCAAATTGTTTCCCTATTGCTTCTTCTGGTGTCCAGCCTAAAGCTTTTACTGCTGTCTCATTCAATATATAACCTTCTTTCTCATCACTTTTAATATCTCTCGAAAAGTTTCTACCTGCCAAGAGTTCAATACCAAATACATTCAGATAATCGTATCCCACTCTGGTAATATAAATCAAAACACCATCTTCGCTATCTTCATCTAATGCGATCTCTGTACTCGAATCGACATTACTTGGTAAACTGCTTGAATAAGCTACTTTTTGTATATTGGGATTAGCCAACCATTCTTGTTCCAACGTTTCAATATCCTTAGCCAAATCACGATTTCGAGAGTCAATAGTAATTACATGATCTTTGTTATAACCCAATTCTTTGTTTTGGATAAACTGCATCTGTTGGTAAATAATGAGACAAGCAGTAATTAATGTGATAGAAACTGTGTATTGACCCACAACCAAAAACTTTTGCAAACCTGAGTTTCTGGTTTTACTATCGATTTTGCCCTTTAATACTTTTACTGGCTGCAAAGATGACATATAAAATGCCGGATAACTTCCAGAAAAAATACCTACAAAAATTAGCAGTAGTAAAGAACCTAATAACAAATAAGGATTCTCGAATAAATTGAGTGATAAATCCCTTTCTATTAAATCTCCAAAAAATGGAAGAACTAATTGAACCAATGCTAAAGCAAGTACAAAAGCTAAGATCGTGATGAGCAAAGATTCACCTAAAAACTGTGCAATGAGCTGTTTTTTAATAGCCCCAATTACTTTTCTTAAACCTACTTCGCGTGCCCGATTAATTGAGCGGGCAATGGCTAAATTCATGTAATTGATACAAGCCAACAACACAATTAATACAGCAATTATAGAAAAGAACGTAACATACTTTTTATCTCCTTTTAAACCAATATCGAAATTAATTCCTGTTTCTAAATGAAGGTCAGCTAGGGAACTCACATAATATTCGTCGGTATTAGTTTCATCTTTATTATACTTTTGAGGAATGTTTGCCTCTCTAATTTTTTGTTGTATTTGTGCTGCATCATTACCCGTAGGCATTGTAAAAAAGGTATGGTAGCTGTTATTATTCCAACTGCTTTCCTCTATAGCTTTCTTATAATTACTCCTAGAGTTGATACTAGTAATATATTGATATTTGATAGAAGACTTATCTGGCAAATCTGCCATTAATCCGGTTACGATAAAATCAGTATCTATACTGTAATTTTGAATTTTAACAGACTTACCAATTGGATTTTCATAGTTAAACATTTTAAGTGCCATAGACTCTGTAAGCACTATAGAATTAGGTTCAGACAATGCTTTTTCTGGGTTTCCTTGCAGAAGTGGGATATTAAAAACATCGAAATAATGCTCATCTGCCCAAATGCCATCTTCGTAGAAAACATCTTCTCCGAGACTAAATAAGGAACTAATTCTTGAAATGGAAGTAGCATGTTCCACCTCTGGGAACTCCGCTTTTAAACTTGATGCTAATGGAGCAGGAGTTACCGCAAAAAAGTCTGTTTCTTGAAACACATTTCCTGGTTGCTTTTGGTAAACCCGATAGATGTTTTGGGAGTTGCCATAAAACTGATCATAAGTTAGCTCGTGTTCTACATATAGTAAAATCAAGATAAAACTCGCCAGACCTATTGCCAAACCTCCAATGTTGATAGATGAATAGAGCTTTTGTTTCAGTAAATTTCTCCAGCTTATTTTAAAATAGCTTTGAAGTAAAGCGTAATGACTCATGTTTGATGTTTTTAAATGTTTGATGGCAAATGGCCTGAGATAATTAAAAACCTGATACCAATAATCTAGCTTGGCTTTTCGTAAAGACCTGTTTTTCAACTTAGCATAAAACTGCTCTTCCAAATCGCCTTCTACTTCTTCGGCAATATCTTCTCTTAGAAACCAGTGAAGGAATCTGTTTGCTAGTTTGGGCGGTATAGGTCTGTTTTTATTCAATTTTCTAATATTTTATTCTGATCGAAGACTGTCTACTGGATTTAATAATGCTGCTTTAATTGACTGGTAACCAATTGTAAAATAGGCAATGAATAGTACAGACATTCCTGTAATGGCAAACATCCACCATTCAATATCTATCCTAAAAGCAAAGTTTTCTAACCACTTTTCCATACCGTACCAAGCCAGCGGAATGGAAAGTACAAAGGCTATGGCTATCAACTTTAAAAAATTTTCTGCCAGTAATGAGAATATTTTAAGTGGTGAAGCGCCTAATACTTTGCGAATGCCAATCTCTTTGGTTCGCTGTTTTGTTGTAAAAGCTGCCAAACCAAACAAACCCAAAGATGCGATTAGAATAGCCAGTATGGTAAAAAAGCCAAAGGTCTGTCCTAATCTTATATCGTTTTTGTAAAGCTGATCGAATTTATCGTCGAGAAAAGCATACTCAAATGGATAGTCGGTATGAGGTGTAATTGTGCTTTCTAAAAATTCAATCGTTTCTCGTAATTGATCTGGTTTTACTTTAGCTGATAAAACACCTGTATGTTTAGACTCGCAAAGCTTAAACATTAATGGATTAATCGCCTCATGGAGCGAATGCAAATTGAAATCTTTTACTACACCTACCACCACATCTGGTTGATTGCCATTGCGAATAAACTGCTTGCCAATTGCTTTTTCTGGTGTCCATCCCAAAGCACGTACAGCAGTTTCATTAAGTATGGTTCCTACATCGTAATCACTTTTAGTATCCAAGTTAAAATTACGACCAGCTATTAATTCTATCTCAAACAGGTTTAAATAGTTTACTCCGATACTAGACTGTTTAATAAAAAGTGAACCTTCTAATTGCTTACCATCCCATTCGTCTATATATCTTCCATTTGCTACATCAACTGGTAATCCAGAAGAATGTGCTACCGATAGCAGATTGGGGTTTTTAGCCCATTCATTTTTTATAACATCTATTTTACTTCTAAGATTTGTATCTTTAATTGGCACAGTGATGACGTGTTCTTTGTTATAGCCTAACTCTTTTGTCTGTATATATTCCATTTGCTGGTATATCACAAAAGAAGAAATGATTAGACTAATAGAAACTGTGTATTGTAATACTACTAAAACTCGCTGCAAGCCTGAGTTTCGAGAACGACTATCTATTTTGCCTTTTAAAACTTTTACAGGCTGCAATGCCGACATAAAAAATGCCGGATAACTTCCAGAAAAAATACCTACAGCTAATAAGAGTAATAAAATTGCTGGTAGTGTCAGCGAATTTTCTAGCAAATCTAAAGTAAGTGGCCGCTCTATTAGGTCGCTAAATAAAGGGAGTATCAATTGCACTAATACCAAACTTAATACAAATGCAATGAGTGTTATTAGAACTGCTTCTCCTAAAAACTGTGCTATTATTTGATTCTTAAATGCACCAATTACTTTTCTTAATCCAACTTCTCTGGCTCTATTAATTGAGCGTGCTATTGCCAAGTTCATGTAGTTAATGCAGGCAAGAATCAATATTAAAAAAGCCAATACCGAATAAAAGTAGATATAGTTTTTATCGCCTTTTAGTCCAACATCAAAACTAACTGCTTGCTCTAAGTGTAAATCTAATAATGGCTCAACTAGGTATTGTAGCTCTTCATCTTCTTCAGGTTCGTAGGCATAAAATTTTTGAGGGATGTTTGCTGCTTTTATCTTATTCTCTAGTTCTTTAGGGTTAGCACCATCTTCCAATAAAAAAAATGTGACATAAGAACTATTATTCCACAAATTTTCATTCAACGCTTCTACATAATTTTTACGTGAATTTAGGCTAGCAATAAATTGAAATTTTAATGAAGATTTTTCTGGAACATCAGGCATTAAACCTGTTACCATAAAATCGTAATTAGAATAATACACCTTCAATTTAATGCTCTTGCCAATTGGATTTTCTTTAGCAAAAAACTTGGCTGCCAATGTTTCTGAAATTACAATGCTATTCGGCTCTGCTAAAACTTTTTTTGGTTCACCAACTAAAAGTGGATAATTAAAAACTTCGAAATAGTTTTTATCTGCCCAAATGCCCTTTTCCCAAAAACTATTATTCTCTTGTATAAGCAAAAACTCACCATTTGAAATACTTGTCGCTTTTTTCACTTCGGGGAATTCCTGCTCAAGTAAAGTAGCCAATGGTGCAGGTGTTACCGCCCATTTATCTGACTCGCCCATTGTAGACTGCCAGTTTACAATGCGATGAATCTTTTCTGAATTGCTATAAAATTGATCGTAAGTAAGCTCATGTTCTACATATAGTAGAATCAGGATAAAACTCGCCAGACCAATTGCCAAACCTCCGATGTTGATAGATGAATAAAGCTTTTGTTTCAGTAAATTTCTCCAGCTTATTTTTGCATAACTATTGAGTAAAGCGTAACGACTCATATTTGAAGTTTTTAAATGTTTGATGGCAAATGGCCTGAGATAATTAAAAACCTGATACCAATAATCTA
>PBYL01000009.1 GCA_002729595.1 Thalassovita sp.
CTTTGGTTATTTCTTTTTCAGGGAAAGTAGAGTTAAAGGTAATATCAATGATCAGCTCAACGGCTTTTTCAAAGTGTTGATCGAGCAAAGAAGCGTAGAAGCAGATTTTCTCTTTTGTGGTGTAGGCATTTAATTCTCCACCCACAGAATCAACCCTGCTTAAAATATGATAAGCTCTTCTTTTCTGGGTGCCTTTAAAAGCCATATGCTCCCAGAAATGAGCAATGCCTTGTTGATGTGGTTTTTCATCGCGACTGCCTATATTAAGTATGCAACCACAATGCGCAATTTTAGTGTTACTAACTTGTCTGTGAACCAGTCTTATTCCGTTAGGAAAAATAAATTCATCGTATTCTTTCATATAGCGGCTTCATTCCCTTTCACTCTAAATAGCAAAATTAACATTTGTATCTGAATACCTCATTAAATAAAACAGTAGTTCTTGTAAGATAATCAGATTAATTTGCTATTAATATATCTCAGAGGTAGCAGCAAAACATTAATTCTCTGTTTAATGTTGCAATTTATCTGAATTTTAAATGGCTTTTACATATACCTGATTATAAAAGTCAATTTTTGTGAGGTCTATAAGGTAATTATCGTGAGAAAAAGGCTGTGCTCCGAAACCTTCTTTCCATTCTGTAAGTCCTTTGTTAACTTTTCCTCCTAATCTTAAACTGCTTACTCCCAAGCTAAACCAATTATAATCATTAAACTTTTCTATTAAATTTTTGAATAGAAAGTCGACCGCACCAGTTTCTCTTCCCATTTCAGTAGAGGCAATATATTGGCTGTGAACAACATTTGGATGTATAAACAGCACTGTGCCGGCCAAAGCTTTTTCGTTTTTCTGACTCATAAAAAGCCTGATATTTTCGGTAAACTGCTTTTTTAATTTAAGTATTTCTGAAATGGTATGAACCGGTCTGGTTTTATGCCTGTCTTGTAAATTTTCGGTAAGCATTTCCCAAAAGGTATCCCAATTATCAGATTCGGTAACAGAAATTCCATAACTGGTAGACTTTTGAATTGCTCTTTTCTTCCGATCTTGTAATTTGTTTTCTGATCGCAAAGGGATTACCAGATTAGTTTCTCGGTTTTCTAACTTTGCATTGGCTTGAAATAGAAAAAACTCGTCGCTTTGGGCGAGGTGTTGTTGATAAATGAGAGGTGTTTTTTTATAGTATAATGTTGTAAAACTTTCTTTGCTGTAATAGTGAAGTATACTTCTAAAAAAGCGAAACAGGTTTTCAGTACCATGATTATTATTGGAGAGAAATCCGCCAAAGCTCAATCCATTATGCGAATAGATGCTATTTTGGTATTGATGTGCAGGAAAAATAACAGCTGGTTTTTCTTTAAAATAAAGTATTATAGAGTGATCATGAAACTTATCGCTATGATACTCCATAAAATCTCTATTAAAAAAAAAGGGGAATGCCTGTGAACTAACAAAGTCATTCCAGTCTTGTTTCAATGTGGCATTATATCTTAAAATCTGAATATCCATCTCTTTTTATAAACAAAAATATCAGCCTCTCATTACACTATCTTATACTTGCAGAAACTTAAAATATGATTATATGAAAATTACTTTTACCTGTTTATTTTGCTTATTTTCTTTAATCTCTCTGGTGAGTAAAGCTCAAATAAAAGGAAAAGTTTTTGACCTTGCCAATAATCAAGGCATTGCCGGAGCTACAATTACTTTTGGGAAAAACGAGGGAGTAGTTACCAACGAAGACGGATACTTTACCATAGCATCATCGCAAAATATAGATTCAGTAACCATTAGTTCGTTGGGTTACATTAGCCAACAACTTGTGCTAAAAAATCAAGCTTCATTTTTACAAATCGGCTTAGAAGAGAATGTAAAAGAGATTTCAGAAGTATTGATTACTGCTTTTAGAGGTAAGCAAAAGTTATTGAATACACCTGCTGCAGTAAGTTTTGTGAGTCCTGCCGAGCTTCATCGTGATGATGATGTAAACATTGCACCTGTGCTCAATCGCGTTCCCGGAGTTTATATGCATATTGGAGCCTATAATACCAATAGAATTACCATAAGAGGAATTGGAGCCAGATCATTGTATTCAACTGCAAAAATTCGTGCTTACTTAAATGAAATTCCGCTCACAAATGGTATTGGCGAAACTACGCTCGAAGATATTGATATGAGCTTGCTAAGCAGAATGGAAGTAATTAAAGGGCCTGCTGCAAGTGAATATGGAGCTGGTTTAGGTGGAACCATTCTGATGCAAACTGCTAAATCTCCCTACAGAAGAACCAGTTTAAGTTCCCAGTTAACTGTGGGTTCTTATGGTTTATCAAAAAATACCAATGCATTTAAAACTGGAAACGACAAGGCAAATATTAGTGTGGTGCATAACTTAATGCATAGCGATGGCTTTAGGGAAAACAATCAATACGACAGGCAATCGATTACTTCGCTCGCAGAGTTTTATGCTGGAGAAAATACTACAGTTAATGTATTGGCAAGTATAATTGATCTAAAAGCCTATATTCCAAGTTCGATAGATAGTGCCACATTTGCCTCTAATCCTAAAGCAGCAGCAGGGAACTGGGGTGGAACCAGAGGTTTTGAAGATTCTCAAAAAGGTATATTTGGGGTTGCTCTCCATCAAAAAATATCAGCTAGTTTTAGCAATAGCACCAGTGTTTTTTCGGGTTTCAGAAATGCTTATGAGTTAAGACCTTTTAATATTTTAAGAGAAGGAAATACTAATTTCGGTGGTAGAACAAGTTTCAGTTTTATCAACAAAGATCTTTCATTTATACCAGAGATAACATTGGGTGCAGAGTTTTATAATGAAAGATATGCTTGGCAAACTTACGAAAACAATGATCGTGAAACCGGAGCTGCATTAAGCGATAATGAAGAGCTGAGAAAGTACTACAACCTATTTTTAAAGACCTCTTTTCGTATTACCGATAAGCTACAAGCAACCGCCGGACTTAACCTGAATAAAAGCACTTACGATTACACCGATTACTTTGCTGATGATGTAGACCTTTCTGGTAAATATGAGTTTGAAGCTATTCTTTCTCCAAGGTTAGCTTTTAACTATCAATGGAAAGAGAATATCACATTTTATGCAGGAGTCTCTCACGGATTTTCACCTCCAACTTTAGAAGAAACCTTAACACCAGAAGGGCAAATAAACCCAGAAATACAACCCGAAAAAGGGATGAGTTATGAGTTAGGCAACAGAGGTAATTTATTGAATAGCAGATTGTTTTACGATATTACAGTCTACAGCATGCGGATTAAAGATTTGTTGGTTGCTCGAAGAACAGCCGCAGATGCTTATGTAGGTGTAAATGCTGGCAAAACCACGCATAATGGTTTAGAAGCTTCATTACAGTATCAATTAGTTAGCACTAAGAATAAGTTATTTAAACAGGCATCGGTATTCGGTTCTTTGGCTTTGAATGATTACGTGTTTGATGAATTTGTAGATGAAACCAATGACTATTCTGGTAATGAATTAACAGGAGTGCCCAAGTCTGTTTTTAATGCTGGGATTGATGTAGAAATGTATTTGGGTTTGTATGCTAATATCAATTTGTTGTCTGTGGGTAGCATGCCAATTACAGATAACAATGCGGTTTATTCAGATGCTTATCATGTTGTAAACTCAAAGGTTGGCTATAAAAAACTCTTCTTCTCTAAACTAGAATTAGATGTATATGCTGGCATTAATAACCTGTTTGATGAGAAATATGCATCTATGATCAGTGTGAATGCTACTGGTTTTGGTAGCAGTTTGCCTCGTTATTATTACCCAGGCTTTCCAAGAAACTATTACACCAGTGTTAGCCTAAAATATTTCTTTAATTAAGAGGATATTAGTCAAAAGTTATGTAAAAGCTGTTTTAAACTACCAAAATAGGTTGGGTATGTAGAATTTGACAGACATATGATTTGACTTTGTAGAACACTATTCACACAGTTTTTTCAATGACATAATACTAATTGTATTTTTCTAATACATTATTTCAGGAATTGACGAAGTTAAATATTCATCGATATTGAAATAAAATTTCATTATATCTAAATTATATTATTTAATATTCTGATTATTGTAAAAATGTAAATTTTTTTATTGTAAAAACGTGTAGTGATAGTAGCGTTTTTTTGTAGAAGTTTGACTTGGTGATACATTTATGGTTTGTTAGGTATGATTATTCCGATATCATCAGTAATAATCTACAATAATTAAATCCAATAAACCATGAAAAAACTAATTGCACTATTTACATTTTTATCATTCGCATCATTGATGTATGGTCAAGATTATATCATTAATGCAGACGAAAGACCAGATACAGACATGAGTGAATACAAGACTTATGGATGGGCTTCTCACATTATCGATGAGACTACAGCATCTTTTTCATTAAATAACTTAGTTCTTAAGAATCAGATCAAAACCACTGTAGAAAATGAAATGGCGGGTTTAGGTTATGAGAAAAGTACTAAACCTGATTTAATGTTGGGTTTTGTGGTATTTGATAAACCTACTGAATTTAAAGGTTATGGTAGTATGAAGGATGACGATTATTACTATGACTACTGGTATGGCTTTGGAAGAGAAGAACTTGGAGAATCAGAGACTTATAACTTTGAGCCGGGTTCAATTGTGATTCACATGGTAGATACTAAAACTGGTGATGTTGTATGGCAAGGATATGCTTCTGGTGTAATGGATAACAACGTATTTGATCTTAAACCAGATAATGTAGAAGAAGCAGTTCAATTGATATTTGAAGAATTTGATTATCGTGCTGACGATTTTAAATCTACAGGAAGATAATATACTTAGTTGATGATGATGAATAACCTGAAGTTTAGAGGTGCTATAATGGCACCTCTTTTTTATTGACTTATTTTTTGCCTGATCGCTTCATAGATAATTACCGAAGTAGCTACCGAAACATTGAGCGAGCCTACTTTACCAAACATAGGGATTGATGCTAATTCGTCGCTTATTCTTAGAATATCGTCAGAAATACCATCTTCTTCAGAACCCATTACGATGGCGCAAGGCTTTTTAAAGTCTGCATCATAAATAGACGAAGAGGTTTTTTCTGTGCAAGCGACAACATGCAATCCGCTATCTTGTAAAAAGCGAACAGTTTGTTTTAAGTTTTGAACCCTACAAACAGGAATGTGATTTAATGCACCAGCAGATGTTTTAACTGCATCTGGACCGATTTGAGCAGAACCTTTTGCCGGAATCACAATTGCATGAATACCTGAACACTCAGCCGTTCTGGCAATGGCACCAAAGTTTCTAACATCAGTCACTCTATCGAGAATGAGAATAAATGGCTCTTTGCCATTAGTATATAACTCTGAAATGATGTGATCTAAACTAGAATAAGTAATTGCCGAAAGGAAGCCAATAATACCTTGGTGGTTTTTTCTAGTAAGTTTATTTAACTTTTCTAAAGGTACCTGAGCCACAGGCACACCTAAACTTGCGGCTTTGCTACTAATTTCTTTTAGAGAATCGCTTTTTAATCCTCTTTGTAAAAGTATTTTATCTATTTCTTTACCTGCTTCCAAAGCTTCGGAAATAGAGTGAATACCATATATAAGTGATGGGTTTTGTGGTGCTTTGCTTTTGAAGTTTTTCATGTGCAATATTACAAAAAAAGCCCGGAAGTTGATTCCAGGCTTTGTAATCAAATAAAATTCGTTACTTAATTTTTTGGTAGTCCAAATCCAGAGACTATCACGTTTACTTTATTATTTTTTTTCTGTTCGAGTACTCCTGTTTGGTTAGCAGAACTTTCGTTATCCATGTCACCTTTTACGGCACGGATAAAGTAAGGCTTTGTATCTAGCTTTTTAAACTTGATTTCGCCTTTTTCATCTGTTTTTCCAGATGCAACTACGTTTTCGTCTTCATCATAATCGTCTTCTGTTGCATACAATTTTACAGAAACTCCTCTTTGGATATTACCTTTGTCGTCTAAGACAGTGATTTCAAGATTAGTTGGGAATAATTGTGCTTTTGCATCTTGTTGGCTAAAAGCCAAAAATAATACTGCGAAAAATAAGAATACTGGTTTCATAATTGGATCGATTTTAAATATTGTTTGGCAAATATCAGTCATAAATTTCATCTGATAAGTTTAATTTTAAATCTTTTTAAAAGTTTAATTGTTTGGACGATAAGTAACGTCATTACATACAATCAAATAGTAATATTATATGAGTTTTTTTAAAAATATTTTCAGTAATTCTTCTGAAAAGGGAGAAAATGCACCTAAAGACACACTCACTTGGATACCACTACAAAGTGAAGATCAGCTAAACGAAGTTGTTGAAAAATCTAAAGACAAACCTGTAGTTATTTTTAAACACAGCACAACTTGTTCTATAAGTGGTATGGTTAAAAACAGGTTAGAAAGAAGCTGGGATATTCCTACTGAAACCTCTGAAGTATATTACCTTGATTTATTAAGTTACAGAAGCATTTCTAATAAAATTGCAGAAGTTTTTGGGGTAATCCATGAATCTCCTCAAGTTTTGGTGATAAAAGATGGTAAATCTGTTTTTGATACATCTCACTACGGTATCACAACTGATGCAATTAAAGAAAGTTTAGCGTAATTAAGATTTACAATTCGTATTTTTCGATTCTGCGGTACATGGCACCTCGGGTTAAGCCCAGTTCTTGTGCCGCTTTTGTTATATTTCCTTTATGCTTTTTAAGGGCATTTTCTACTGCCCATTTTTCTAGTTGTTCCAGATTATAAGTATCCAATGGACTTTCTTCTGTGCTGCTATGGTTGTCTAAAAAAGAAAAGTCTGAAGATTGCAACGCCTGATTATTACTCATAATTACAGCTCGCTCTATAGCATGTTGTAATTCTCTTATGTTACCAGGCCAATTATACTTCATGAGTTTTTTTATCACATAGTCTGGCAAAGAGATAGATGGTTTGTGATACTTTTTTTTGTAGATTTCTAGAAAATGGGAACAGAGTAGGGGAATATCCTCAATTCTTTCTCTAAGTGGTGGAATGTGAATTTCCACCGTATTGATTCTGAAGCGAAGGTCTTGCCTAAATGTGCCTTCTGTTACCATTTGCTGTAAAGATGTATTTGTGGCAGAAATCAATCTAATATTTACAGGAATCTGTTTGTTGCTGCCCAACTTTACAATTGTTCTGTTTTGCAACACAGCTAACAATTTAGCTTGCATGGCAGGCGATAAATTGCCAATTTCATCAAGAAAAAGCGTGCCTCCATTGGCGGCTTCAAACCTGCCAATACGCGATTCTTTCGCATCAGTAAAGGCGCCTTTTACGTGCCCAAATAATTCACTTTCGAAAATATTTTCTGAAAGCGAACCCATATCAACATTGATAAAAACTTCATTTTTGCGCTCAGACCTACGGTGAATTTCACGAGCTACTAATTCTTTTCCGGTGCCGTTTTCTCCTAGAATTAACACATTTGCATCTGTTGCCGCTACTTTTTCAATACTTTCTATTACTTGTTTAAATGCTGGTGATTGCCCAATCATATTTACATGATTCATTCCGGCATCAGCTTCTAATATTTTAGATTGTTGCTTTAGTTGCTGAACTTTAGATTGTGATCTGCTAAGTTCTAAAGCTGCGTTTACAGTGGTTAATAACTTATCGTTTTTCCAAGGTTTTACAATGAAATCCATGGCCCCTTTTTTCATAGCTTGTACTGCTATTTCAATTCCACCGTAAGCAGTTATAAGTATTACACTAGATTCTGGTGATTGCTTTTTTATCTCATTGAGCCAGTAAAGTCCTTGATTTCCAGTAGTATCGCCTTTTCTAAAATTCATATCCATCAACACTACTTCAAAACTTTCTTGATCGAGTGTTGCAGGAATTTGTTCAGGAGAATTAATTGATTTTATATTGGTAAAATGCTGTTCCAGAAACATACTGAGCGTCATGGTGATAAAAGTATCATCATCGATTATCAGTATATTGGCTTTCTTTCTACTCATCTATTTTTTCTATCGGGTTTAATCAAACTCAGACTTCTCGTATTAGGCAATTTCCTAGAATTCTAGCTCTATTTTATCTTTACTTTGGAGTTTTTCCATTTCTAAATGTCTTTCAATTAAATCAGTAAAGAACTCATTGCCATTACGTTTGTTGAAAGCTACGGCTAATGTTTGAATCTCTTTTTCTAACCAATCTAATAAAACAATACAACTATATTCCTGACTTTGTTGGTAATGAGCAAATGAACCAAGCATGGGCAGATAAGTAATGGTCTCATTAGTTTTGCTGTATTCCTTCAAAAAGAAAGAAGCTGATAAATAGTAAAGGAACGATAAGCCTTTTGCATGGCCCGCTGCTGCACGCTTAAAAAACTTTCTAAAGTTGTTCACGGCCGCATCCATGTTTTTAGCAATCACTAGAAAAAACAAAAATTTATAACCATACCAAAGATGATTATACTCTAATCCATGATGTTTTCTTTGCGAAAAATTAAAGCAATGGATTGCGTAATCCATTTTTCCGGTAGCTAAGAAGGAAGTACTTAAGGCAGAAAAGGGAGCATGAATATCATAAGTTAAAGGGAAACCTTTTAAAAGAGGTGCGGCAATATCAATAGCTTCTTGGTAATTACCTAGATGATCGGCATAAGTAACTTCTGAAAAGGCATCGAAAGCGCCAGGTTCGTGTATAAAGATGCCGGGAGCAGCTTTTTTTGCCAATTCAAGATAGTGGTCTGCATCCTCTACGCGACCCATTTCTAGCATAGCATGTCTGCTTATTTTATAACATTCTTGCAAGCTGAAACCCGTTTTCAAGTACCACTCTTTCATCTCGTTAAGTACCTGCTTTATTTGCTCTAGGGAAATATTTGGAAACTCTGTAATCCCATTAATAATCGTGATGTATAAAATCAAGATGGAAGCTTGATTAATAATTTCGGGGTGTTTTTCTGCATGAGAAAGCAACCAAGGAAAAGTAGCAATACTTCTATCGTGATAACCATACCTAAAGCAAGAGAGTAAATATTGAGCTCTGGTTTCGAATTGTAAACCGATATCGTTTTCTAAATCTGCCAAATAAATAGCTTTTGAGAGTAAATCCATTCCTCTTTCAGGAGATTTTTCTTCACTTGCCTCTTTTAAAAGCTGATGTATTTCAAGGCTTCTGTTTTCCATAAAGCGTTTAAGTCTATCTTTTTTAGAAGATTAAGCAGTAAAAAATGCGATTAATAAGGTTTTAATTGTCGCAACTGCATTTCAATCTCTACTCCTTCATTCACGTAAATTAATTCTGCTAAGTTAGAATTTTGAACGGAGCTTTTAAAAGAGATGAATTATGTTGAAATGTAGACTGATATCTAAAATTAATTTTATTGCTGTTTTTTTACTAATTAACTGTTAGTTTTAAGCCACTTTTACTAAAAAATCAAACGAATAACTACACATATTATAAAACACTTTAATTTTAAAGCTGAATAGCGATTAACTTGATTTGATAGATGAAGTTAATTCTTGATGATTATGTGAATAGCCGAAGGAGTTGCAATTTTATATGTCTAGATTATTTGTAATATTTTTTCAATTTCTGTTTGTTGCAAACCTGCAAGCGCAACTCATTCATTTTCGAAATTACAATCGTAGTGAAGGTTTACCGCAAGATTTTGTGTATACCATTCAATCTGGAGCCGATGGGTATTTATGGATGGGAACAGGAGAAGGCATAGCTCGCTTCGATGGAACTGTGTTTTCAAACTATCTTTCTCGAAATAGTAAGTTAAGATTTGCTTCAACTAGCTTTCAGAGTAGCGATAACTCTTTGTGGTTTGGCTTTTTTGAAGGTTCTGTTGGAAAGTATAATCAAAAAGCGGATTCAATTAGCCATATAGAGATTGAAGGTTTTACTGGAAAAATTAATGGCATATTGGAAACCTCTACAAAGCAAATGTATTTCCTTAGCCAAAATGGCGATGTTGCTACTTACAAAGATGGAGATGTACATGTTTATACTGCACCAGATAGGAATATGATTTTTTATGATGCCACAATACTAAATAATGATAGTATTTTGGTTGCCAGTAATAAAGGTATTATTCAGATTAGCCCGACTAATACGATTTATACTTATAAAGTTTTGCAGCCAGAAATTTTTTCTGTGATAAAAACTAATGAAGCTGGTGACTTTTGTTGGACAGGAGGGGCTAATGGAATTTCTACATTTAAGTTAGATACTTGGGAGAAAAAGGCGTCTTTCCAAACAGAAACCAATGTAAATGATTTGTTTTTGACACATGATAATAAACTATGGGTTGGAACAAATGGTAGCGGGGTTATTCGATTTTCAGAAGCTCAAAACCTATCTAATTACAAAAGTTTTACAGAAGCGAATGGATTAGCAAGTAATTACATTCAATGCATTGGCTCCGATCGAGAGCAAAATATATGGTTTGGAACAAATGGTGCAGGAGTAAGCATATTTACTGGAGATGAGTTTTCTCTAGAAAATGAAAGTATAATGTCCTCAGGAGTATTGTCGGTTAAGTCTGTTGGAGACTCTGTAATTTGGATAGGAACCAATCAAGGACTCGTAAAACAACAAGGTAATTCTATTAAAGAATATCTACAAGGTACAGCAATTTCTGCGCTGAATATAGATCGTAAAGGCAATTTATGGATTGGTACTTTGGGCAAAGGAATCAAAGTAATTCGTGCTGGAACTAATGAACTAGAGTCATTTCAAGATTTAGAAATCAATAGATTAAAGTATATAAATGATATTGAAATAGATAGAAATGGTGCTATCTGGTTTGCGAGTAGGCTACAAGGCATATTGGTGTATAATGAGTCTACAAACTACCAAAAGCGTTATTCAACATCTAATTACATCACACATAACAATATACATGACCTCTACTGTGATGCTGATAATAAGGTTTGGGTTGCTAGTTCAGACCCGGGACTAGGATATATCCAAAATGAAAAATACACTAAACTAGACGATGCATTTGCTTTTAATAGGTTTGAAATCAATTGTATAGAAGGAGAAGCTAATGGGTCAATCTGGTTAGGGACTCAGGGTGGTGGTTTATTTCAAATACAAAATGATAGTTTATATCAATATGATACAGATGATGAACTGCTCTCGAATTTCATTTATATGTTGGGTAAAACAGCCGCTGGTGATATTTGGGTTGGTTCTCGAAATGGTTTAAATATTTATAATAAAGCAACCAATAGCTTTTTAGAATTTAGCAATGAGAGAAGTGAATACGCTTCATTTAATATAAATGCGAATGCTTTTTCATTTGATAAAGATCAGATATTTGTTGGTGCAGAAACCGGTTTGATCAATTATTCTTCCCAAAAAGACACACAAGCTGAGATTAAACCTCTGGTCAAGATTGAAAGCCTTGAAGTTGATGGTAGTAAAACAAGCCTGTCTCCTCTGCTAGAATTGCCTTATGGTAGTTATAGAATGAGAATTAATCTTAAAGGAGTTTATTTTAAGAATCCAGATAAGCTAAGATACCGATATTATTTAGCAGGTTATGAGCAAGATTGGAATGAAATTTCAGATTTAAGCAGTGCTTATTATCCTAAGCTTGAAGATGGCAATTATCAATTTTTTGTAGAAGCAATTACAGAAGATGGTGTGTATAGTGAGCCATTGTCTGAGCTAAAAATTGTGATACAAAAACCATTTTGGAAGAAGTGGTGGTTTTATGTGTTAAGTATTTCTGCCATTATATTTCTGGTTTATATCATTTATCAAATCAGGTTGAGAAATTTAATTAAGGCGAATGAGAAACTTGAAAGCACGGTAGCACTCAAAACACGAGAGCTTTCTCAAGAAAAGTCAAAACTGGAAGAGGCTTACAAAAAGCTTTTAGAGTTGGAGAACTTTAAAGAGTCTTTAACCAGTATGATTGTTCATGACCTTAAAAATCCTTTAAACCTGATTATTACCCTATCCGATAACTTGCCCCAAATCCACGAAGCAGGCAGACAAATGCTGAATATGGTATTGAATATTTTAGATGTAAACCGGTTTGAAGAGACTAAAGTAGGGTTGAGGTTGCAGCATGTAAATTTATATATGTTGGTAAATCAGGCAATCAATCAAATTAAACTTTCATTTGACCAGAAACACATCAAGTTTTATGTACATGTAGATGAGGGTTATGAGATTGATGCGGATGCAGACATGATTGTAAGAGTATTGGTGAATTTACTTTCAAACGCAGTAAAATATTCGTCGGCTGGTAGTATAGTAACAATAGATGCAGAAGAGAGAAAAGATGAAATTATAGCTTTAAGTATTGCAGATACTGGTTATGGAATTCCTTCAGAAGAATTACCTTTTATTTTTGATAAATTCAGACAAGCAGCCAATAGGCATGAAACAACGATAAGATCTACAGGCTTGGGTTTAACATTTTGCAAGTTGGCAATCGAGGCACATGGAGGTGAGATTTCTGTTGAATCAGAAGTGGGTACAGGTTCTAAATTTACATTTACACTTACTGGTAGACCGGTTGCGGGTATTTTACAACCTCTTTCAACAGATGAGCAGGTTGAATTAAATGGTGATCAGGAGTTTTGTTTTAACCAGAATGAAAAAGCTATTTTATCTCCTATAGTTTCTGGACTGCAAGATCTTGAGGTTTATGATACAAGTTCTAACCTCGAAATATTAGATCAGTTACCAGAACAGTATAACAAAATACAAGAATGGAAGCAAGAAATGGTGAAAGCTGTTTATTCATTTCATGAAGAAAGATATAAAGCACTTTTATCATTGGCAGAGTGATATTTTAGTGTCGAAATATTCATTTTTTAAAAGATACATCAGGCTTTGTCGTTTTCATCCTGATGAATTTTTTGAGCAATTTGGCACAAAGTAAAGCCACTATTTTTATTCTATTTAATGTCTTAATTGCAGGGATTGGTTTTATAAACTTTTCACTGTTAGCTCATTATTATTCTCAAGATTTTTTTGGTAATTGGGTAGCTTTCATTGCAGGTGCTTCCTTTTTTGAAATGCTACGAACAGGGCTTATCCAAAGTGCAGTAATCCATTTTTGTACATGTAAATCAGAGGAAGTTAAAAATGCTTATCAACATGTAGCTTTTTGGCTGGGGGTAGTAATTTCACTTTTTGTAAGTGTAGTTATTTTTACAATAGAATATCTATTTAGTGTCTCGTCGGCATTTGAGAATGCTAATGCACTTCATTTGTTTTTTGAGTTCTTTCCTGTGTTCTATCTGGTGTCTTTTCCAAGAAGTTTTATTTTATGGATATGGCAAGGTGAAAGACAGTTTTCAAAGTATTTTATCATTCAATTAATCACCTTCGGGCTGTTTAGCAGCTATCTTCTACTTGAAATTTTTAGTTTTGATTTTAGTTTTCAACCACAAGATATTTACTTATTTACTCATAGTATAGGAAGTATTATTGGGTTAATTGTTCTACGAAAATCTATCTTTAAATTTCATCTTTTTTCTAGTTCGAAGTTAAAAAAACTATGTTCTTTCGGAGGATATAGTATGGGTACTCAGCTTTTGATTAATTTATTAAAAACTTCGGATGTATTGATGATCGGGTATTTTGCAGGACCTGCAAGTCTTGCTTTATACTCTATTCCATTAAAACTAACTGAGGTTTACGATTTACTTACTCGTAGCTTAGCTACTAATCTCTATCCACAATTAATATCAGCTTATAAAAGCAAAAAGTATGGTTTCTTCAAGACATTTCTAAATCGAAATATTAAGGTAGGAACAATTGTATTTTTAGTTATATCAGTAATTATGGCAGTATTTGCTAAGCAAGCCATTTATCTACTTGGAGGTGAAAAGTATTCAAATACGTTATTGATTATTTATATCTTTTTAATCACCAGACTAGCTGATCCCTTTAATAGGTTTTGTGGTGTTGCTTTAGAAGCTTTACAGAAACCTGCTGCAAATTTTTACAGATATGGCATTATGCTAATCCTAAATATTACATTAAATTATTTAGTTTTAGCATCAGGTCTATTACTAGAGTGGGTTGCATTAATCAATATGCTGATATCAATTGCAGGAATTTTATCAGGATATTACTATCTGAAAAAAATTGGGGTTAATCTAAATGCATCTAAGATTAAAAAATACGAAAAGGTGAAGTCTATGTTAAAAAGAGCTGCTTAATTAATATAAGGACTTAAATTAAGCAACCATATTTTCAATATTGCTTTTTCCTTCAATAGAATTGTAAATCTCTTGCACAGTGTTTTGCCAGTTATGCAGACTTGCAAATTCTTTTCTCTCTTCCATTAATCTGTGATTATCCTCTGCTAGTGCATGTTCTATTTTTACGATAAATTCTTCACTAGAAGAAGCCATGTAAACATGCTCCGAGAAAATATCATTTGCAATAGTTTTAGTAGACACCGTTGCTTTGCCAAGAGCTAAATATTCATCTAATTTTTCAGGATATTTTTCTTTAGCAAATGTGTTTGCTATCTCAGGAATAATACAAACATCTAATTGCTGTAGATAAGCATTTTTTTGCTTGGTGCTTTCTAAAGGAACAATTGAAAAATTACCGTACTTTTCAAGTTGCTGAACAGCAGTAGGTAGCTCTGCAAGTGAATGCATTAACACCAAATTCCATTTAGGCCTTTCTATTAAAATCTCCTCAAATAGTTTTAAATCTAAGTTCGAGGTAGAGTAATCGGCTATACAACCTATAATTGGCAGGTTGTTATTAAATGTATTTCTAAGATCAAACGAATTACTTTCTATTGTATCATCTATATTTATATCGTTCCCCTGTCCAATAAAATAAGTATTTTCATTAATCGAAGATGCATATTCTTTATAATACAAAGAGTTGGTAACAACGATATCAGCTTTTCTCAGCATTTTAGGTTCATGCCTTGTAAGAACCTGACTTTGGAACTGATCTGTAAACTCACACTGAGAAATGTAGTAAATATATTTCTCTGGCTTAAGCAATTCTTTTAGATGTAAGCCTAATATTGGATTACGATCATTAAAAATTACAAAATCATCAAAACCTAATTCTTTTGTAGCCTTTAGAATTTCTTCTGCGAATCTTCTACTATTTATTCTATTAATGAAATTGAATGTCCAGTTATTAATTGCCAAATTGAGTGCTTCCTCTTTGTAAGTTGGATACAACATCCAAAGATTATCTTTCAATTTAATAAGTGGATCAATTTCCTTATTAAGAACACTCAGCCTGTTTTTAATAGCTGGGTTATTTTTTTGGAAGATACTATTAAATCTGTTAATTGGTGCTTGTACATACAATACCCTGTTTTGTTTGGTAAATTCATGTACAATTTTTTTGGTGTTAGTCTCATAGCCATTTATCCAATCTGGATGAGCTAGTACTACAATGTTTTTATGCTTCATACTATTTGCCATTCAACCTAAAAATTGCAGGCAATACTTAGTTAGTTATACTAACAAGCTTAATTAAGCCTGATTTGCACTTTTTATATAACCCCGTTGCAAATTCATTTCCAGATAAGAAATTTTTAAGAAGAATTTTTTCAATCGGTAGGATGCAAGACTTCAAAGGAAAGTTAAGGATTTCTAGTGGTGGTATTAATCAAAGATTTAATAAACCTTAAGATTAATTGCTTTAATAAGCTAAATTTTAGGCTGAAATCGTATAGCTCATCATTATTGATGCCTTTCTATTGATGTAATTTATCGCTGATTTGGCGCTTTTTGAAATGTAAAAGTTTGTTAATTCTTTTTCGACTGGATGATATTCCGACTTGCTGGTACCAATCCTTGATTAGAAAAAACAAACCTTCCTTTAGGAGATACTAATTGTAATATATCGTCATCACTGTTAAACTTAATTACAGTTGTATCGCTAATTCTGTCTCCTTTTTTAACTTCCTCGCCATTTTCGTAGTAAACATTTCCAGTAATGTTTGTGACCAGATAAGCATTTTTAGCAGATTTGAATGCTTCTTTTACTTCTTCTTTAGCTTCTTCTATACTTTGTTCGAGCTGTTCGCTCACTTTTAATCTTTTGTTATCATCAGTTTTAGCTTTTTCTTCTTCTGGAATAACAATAGGAGCTTCTGCTACTGGATCTTGCAATACTTGAACTTCTTCGACACTTTCTTCTACAGCCTCAATTTCATCCTCAGTTTTTTGCTGTGCTTGTAAAGGTGTAAAAGATCGGGACTTGGTTACTTTTTTATCTTCACTTTTAGCCGATGGTTGTTTATCCTCTTCTTTTTTTAGCTGAAGGTCTTCAGTTGCTTTTTTTATTTCTGATTGGACAATTTCTGCCCTTTCTAGCTGAGTTCTTTCGACTCCTTTTTGTAGTTTTTGTATTTCTTGCGTGAGTATCTCTTTTTCAGGAGTTATTTCTAAGCTTTGCTCTTCATGCTCATTCATGGCTAAAAGCTCCTCATACTTTAAGTTAATCACAGAAAGCACATAATAAAGAGAATCTAATTCTTCTTTGGCTGCAAGTATTTCTTTTTGGTTTTTAATAGCCAGCTCTTTTTGCTCTTCCGCTACATTTTTTAAGTGAAAAGCATATACGCCAAAAACAGCTGTAGTAATTAAAGTGATGATAGAAGCGATTAGATAAACCCTCAATCGCTTAATAAGTTGAGATTTTTTTCTTTGTTCTGCTTTGCCAACTTCAATACTAGTTTCTATAAAGTTTTTTTGTATTGGAGTAGGTTTAGGATTTTTATTTTCTAGCTGAGCTCTATTAAGCCAATTGCTAGCAAGCAAGCATTCATCACCTCTTAGTAACAAGTCTTTAGATTTGTCTTTAACTAGCCATTCAAGCGCTTGCTGCCCCCATTTAGTATGCTGTATAATATAAGGTCTATCGGTATCTAGAGTTCTTAGAAGCTCTCCAAATGAAGGGTGAAAATCATTGTCTTTAAAGTTAATCCAGTTGACTTTGGCTAAAGCTTCATGAAGTGAACTCTCTGGTTTTTCTATTAAAATGGTGATAATCCTTTTTCCACATTGGATAGCATGCTCAACTTCACCAGCACAATGCTCAGATATTACAGATCGCTCTGAAATGATAAACAGAAAATTGTCTGATGAAGCAATTCCTTTATAAATCTCTTCTTGAAAATCAGCAGCAGCAGCGGCGATACTTTCCTGATCAAACCAAGTAGTTTTGCCACTAAGTTGTAATTCATCATTTAACTTTCTAGCAAAATCTCCATCAGTTCTAGAATAAGATATAAAAACCTCAGAGTTGAGCTGGGCTGTTTTTACTTTGCTTTCTTCTATAAAATCGATGTGTGCTTGAGTAGGAGCATGCGATTTTCTTTCTCCTGTTTTTAAGAATGAGAGTGCACTTTGCAGGTTATAACCCCTAAGCAAGATACTGGCATTCTTATTTTGTCTTTGCCATTTTAAAGCATGTACAAGCGTAATTTTATGTTGCTCATAATAGCTTTTATCGTGGTTAAGCTCATTTATTAGATTGCCAATGTCTTTCAGGTAATCGTTTTCTTTTACATTATCGGTAAAGTCGATAAACTGTAAGCCTTTTATCTGTTCTGGAAAATCTTTTTCAGAAACATTTTCTATGAGTAGGGGAATGATGCGTTTGTTGTACTGAGTAGCATACTCCAACTCTTTTCGACAATACTCAGATTTTACAGATTTTTTTGAGATGAAATACAGAACATTATTAGCCTTCTCTATTCCTTCTAAAATGGCTGTTTCAAAGTTTTCACCTTTGCGAATATCTCGATAATGAGCCCAAGAGGTTATTAAATATCTGGTTAAATACTTTCTAACCTTTTCATGTATATTTTTATCTTCATCTGCATAAGAGATAAAGGTATCTGTCATTAAGTTTTCTGCGTTTTTTCGCGATTCGCAGATATATTCAGAATGTAGCTCAGTAGGTTCGCAAGGTATGTTTTCTATTTGATGAATCTCATTTAGCAACCATTTTTCAGCTTCGTAGCGGTGTTTCCCAGTTAAAAGAAAAGTAGAAGATTTCTGATTATTTTCCCAGTTTAAAGCTTCTATAAGTATTCTGGAATGTAATTGCGTAAAATCTCTTTTACTTTCAATTACTTCTGCAATTTCCAGAAAAGCTTTTTCAAAATTGTCTTCTGCAATAATAGTATCTTCACTCTCAATTGTTTCTCGGGCATACACCCAATTAAGCTTGGCTATTTCTGGGTGTATTTTGTCTAGTTCTTTTTCAATGTGAAGAATAGGAATAATCCTCTTATTACACTGAATAGCATATTCAATTTCTTTTAAACAGTATTGAGATTCGTTGGCATGTGGAGATATGATGTAGATGAAATTATGAGATCTTTCAATCCCTCTGTAAATTCTTTCCTGAAAGTCTTCACCTTTTGGAATATTTACAAAGTCGTACCATGCGTCAAATCCCGCTTCTTCCAGCCTTTCATATAATCTGGATGCGAAATCCTGACTATGTAACCTTCCATAGGAAATAAAAACATCTTTCAGTGTTGACATGGTACAAGTTGAAAAAATGACACCTACAAGCCGATACTAATAACTATTAAATAATTGCGGGTATAAATGTAATTCAGCAATCTTAAATTTAATAATTTTCAGTTATGCTATCCTACTAAGTTCAACTGATAAAGTTGAGTAGTACATGTTAACAATTCAAAACCTGATGATTTATTACTTATTACTGTTTTCTTTTCCAATGGCAAGCATAAGAAAGTAAATAAAACCTCCTACAATAAAACCACAGATAAGAATCATACTAATAATCGAAGATATACTCATTTTGAAAAAGTTTTATAGATCATTCGGTTGAAAATAATACCAACAACAAGTA
Source organism: Thalassovita sp. (assembly GCA_002729595.1). GTDB lineage: Bacteria > Bacteroidota > Bacteroidia > Cytophagales > Flammeovirgaceae > Chondrinema. The sequence goes on from PBYL01000009.1 coordinate 18,880, forward strand.
CAAATGCCCATTGTGTAATAATTGAAGCATTGCTGTAAACATCAAACAAATTCCAGTTTCCAGCTTCGTTAAACCAAGGGTATTGGCTATAACCCTGAGACATCCACCAATAAATTAAGAATATACCTAAAAAGATGTTGCTATAAAGACAGATGGCAAAGTAGCTGTTGTTTACTTTAAAATCTGAATCAGCATCGATAAGGTCTTTTTTGAATTTTAACACCCCATATTTAATGGCTGCAAAAATGATGAACAGACCAGATATAACTAAGCCTATGCCCCAAACCCAATCTTGATTATTAAAGAAGTCTAGCGAATAAGCAGAAGGGAAACCGAGTATAATACAAATAAGTCCTGCTCTTATGCTAGCTTGATGTCTTGTAAGTCCCATATCTCCAATTATCTTAATGAATAATTCTAGCATAGGAAGTAATGAACTAAATGCAGCCATAAAGAAGGCAAGGAAAAATATAATTGCTAGGTAATCTCCTCCAGTAATTTCGGCGAAAAGTTGAGGAATTACTGTAAAAGTTAAAGACTGATTACCACTTTGTAAAAAAGCAATGGCTGCGTCTTCTGATTCTGCCAAGGCAAAAACAGATGGCAAAATAGCTATACCTGCTAAAATGGAGGCCGTGTTATTGCCAAAGCTGCCTACAAATGTGTTGAGTGTTACATCTTCTTTATTTCTTGAATAAGAGGATATCGTCATAATAAGTCCCCAACCTGCACCAGTAGACCAAGCAGATTGCGAGAGTGCCTCTATCCAGATGGTAGCATTTCCGAATAACTCTGGTTTTATGGAGAACATGTATTCTAGTCCTTTAATGCCATTTTCCATATTGAGTGCCACAATGCTGATAACAACTAACAAAACAAATAAAGATGGTATTAATATTCTGTTAGCCTTTTCTAATCCCTTTTGAATACCTTTATATAAGAGTAAAATACCAAGAACTACAGCAACCACATGGAGTATAATTGTTACAGTATTGGCATTAGAAATATCTGCCCAATAGTTATTTAAAAATTCAGGTTCTGCTGATAGTTTTTCTGCAAAAGAGGTATCAGTATTAAAAAGGTTAGAAATGCTTAAACCGAGATACTGTAAAGACCAAGCTGTTACTACAGAGTAATAGAAGGTGATGCCGAGTGTACAAGCCGCAATAAAAAAGCCCATCCACGTGAAGCCTGAACCGGCAATGCCTGCGAATGAGCCTATAACACCTTTTCTAATTTTTTTACCGATAGAAAATTCGGCGAGTAAGATTGGTATCGACCAGAAAATGAGAAAGAATATCCAAAGTATAAGAAAGGTTCCTCCGTATTGACCGGCTAGCCTTGGAAAGCGCCATAAGTTGCCTGCGCCGACTGCCATGCCTAGTGATGCTAGTATAATTCCCCAGCGATTGCTGAATTCTTCTTTTAATGCCATAAAATAACCGTAAAGTGATATTTCGTGAAGATAACCGCAATATGAACAAAATAAAAAACAATTGGTCCATAAAATGAACCAATTGTCCGATCATGTAAATTATAAACCAACTTCACAGTCTTGTAAAGTTTATCTTAATGCTCAATGAGCAATTTCTTTATTGCCTGCTTTTCTGAGGTAAATATTTTAACCAGATACATTCCCTGAGCCAAATTGCCAGTATCCATTTGGTATACAAAACCACCTCTAGGACTCGTGAAATTTCTTACCGTAATCGTTTTTCCAGTAAGATCAGTTATTTGCAGTTGTATATGATTATCCGAAAGATCTGATAAAACAAAAGCAACTGATTGGTTAGCAGGGTTTGGATATATTGTTAAGTTTTGAGATATGTCTTCTTTATCTATTCCGGTAGTAGTATTCTGAGAAACAGGAACGAAAATATCTGAACCACCTTCGCCTTTTCCTTGTGCATTTCCAGCAGCACCTCTAAAAACCATTGCTAATCGATAAACAGTAGTTCCATCTGCAATGCTGTAATAGTCTTTAGGTTGTAAGCTGATTTGCCATACATCCGTTTCATCTTCTACAGCCGTCATTTCACCAATGCCATCGTCTGCGCCCCAATTACCAACTACATTTTCCCATGAGGTACTTGTTTCACTTGCGGTAACAATACCCGAATGCATATACACTTTTGTTGCACCTTCTAATCCACTTGTGCCAGCATTATTAGCGAGTTTAGCATCAAAGTAAATGGTAATGTTATCATTAATAGTAAATGTAGATGGGTCGGTAGTTACGATATCTTTATCAGGTTGTACATCTATGAAGATGGTTTTATCTCCGGCATCTTTTCCTGTATTAGTACCCGATGCATCTCTAAAATACATTCCGATGCGATATATCTGCTCGTCATCAATTTCGAAATATGTATTTGGAGTAATTGTAATTTGCCACAAGTTATCTTCCCCTTCAACTTTAGTCATTTCACCCATACCATCATCTTGATCAGTGGTACCTTTATAATTACTGATGTTTTCACTTGATGTTCCATCTAGCACAACTCCGGCATACATGTATACTTTTTCTGCATCTACTAAACCTTCCGTTTCTCCCGCATCTGCAGCGATTGCATTAAAAGTGATGGTGATTTCTTCATCAGCTTTAAAAGTTGTAGGGTCCACTGTTACTATTGGTTGGTATGGAGTAGCTAATCCAGTTTCTGAGGCAAATATGGCAGTGTCAGTATAAATATGGAATTCACCGGGAGCTAGTGTTATCGTACTGTTTACATCAGAAACCTCCATGCTATCTAAGGCGAAGAAATCGTACCACATACCAGTTTTACTAAATGCCGGATCGATATCACCTTCTGTAGTTCCAAAGTTTCCTATTATTGTAACATCGAGTGTTTCGTGAGTGATGTTGATTTTTCTGAGTTTACCTGTCGGTGTCCAAGAGAAATTCCCTTCTTCAAAAGCAGTATTATAATCTGAAGTTAATTGAATGATGGAGCTTACAGCTAATCTCAGTTTAGATCTTAAGGCATCATTGTAATAATCAAGGTTATGATAATTACCCCAAGGAATAGGTTTGTTATCTACTCGACAATCGTTGCTAATAGTTGTCCAGTCAGGAGGGCAGGAGTTGATGGAGAAATCATAACCCATTTCACCAAATTGCCACAACATTTTTGGTCCGGGAACTGTGTAGAAAAATGCTGAGCCTAATTTAACTCTGTCTAATGCGATGGCTTCATTCTGAATATTGTAGGCACCATCTGAACTACCTTCATTCAAGTTTTTAACCATGAGTCGTTCTTCATCATGGCTTTCCATGTAACCAACAACTCGATTATTTTCCCAACCTCGTGTTTCAGCAGATATCCATTCAAAACTAGCATCAGTATTTCCCTTTAATGCTTCTCCATAATCATGAGCTAGGTTACCCCAAAGCATCATTCCATTTTCATATTCAGCAAGTTCTTTTTCTTCTGTATTGTCTGCAAAGTGTTCGAGAATGATATAAGCATCATCATCCACAGACCAGATATGATCTGCCATTCTTTTTAAAATAGCAATACGGCTAGCGTCATAAGCTCCCCAAGCAGCTACATCGTTGGGATTGTTTTGTTGAGTAAATCCTTTAGATAAATCGAATCGGAAACCATCAAAATGAAACTCGGTTAACCAATACTCATTTACATCGTCTACAAAAGTTTGTGTGTAACTGCTCTCGTGGTTAAAATCATAACCAACATTAAAAGGGTGTTTAGCTTCTTGGTTAAACCAAGGGTTATCTGCCGCAGGTCTGTTATTTTCTTCGTCCCAATACATTTTAACCATGGCATTTTGCCCAAAAGCATGGTTAAGAACCATATCAAGAATAACTGCAAAACCTTTTTCGTGAGCTGTTTCTATAAAGTTTTTAAGGTCGTTTTTAGAACCATAATATTTATCGGGAGCAAAAAAGTAAGAAGGATTGTAGCCCCAGCTTAGATTGCCTTCATATTCCATAATAGGCATAAGCTCAATGGCATTTACACCAAGGGCGGCGAGGTAATCTAAAGTATCTGCTAAATCTTGATAGCTATGTGAGCCCAAAAAATCTCTCACTAACAACTCATAAATAACCAAGTCTTCGGGTACGGGTTTGCCACCTGTAATTTCGGTTGTAGTCCAATTGTAGTCTTCTTGGTTAGTTTGTAGTACAGTTGCTATTCCGTTTTCTGTTTTTGTATAGCTCGGTAAATCTGGGTAAGTCTCAGTCGGAATGTAAGCATCATTCCAAGGGTCAGCTACTTTGTCGGCATATGGGTCGCCAATTTTAATAGTGCCATCAACCCAATATTGAAAAACATATTCTTTGCCTGGTTCCAAATTAGAAAGTGTTATCCAAAAAGTCTCGCCATCTGGAGTAACATTCATTTTGTATTTGCTTTCTATTTGCCAGTTATTAAAGTCACCAACAACATACACAAACTCTTTATCTGGTGCAGTAAGTACCAATGTGGCTTTGGTAGCATCTTCACTATAATTAATGCCAGACTTTAAACCGGCAGGTAAGTTGGTTACAGGTGAGCCACTTTTTAAATAGATGTCGTAAACAACGGTGTCTGAATAAGTTTCTCCATCTATTTCCGCAGAAGCTATTACAGTTAAGCTATCTGCTCCTGTTACGGTATATTCATAATCAATTATTTCGGTATCTGTACTATTCGTCAATTCTTGCAGGTTACCTTCTCCATCTATTTTAGATAAGGTAAAAGTGCTAGCAGTTTGTGAAGCACTGGCTTTAATATTGAAGCTTGAGCCATTTTCTAAAAAATAAATACCAGAGGCTGGTTCAGAAATAGTTACGTAATTACCTGCATCCAAATTGAGAAAAATATCTCCGTTTGCTGCAACACTACCACCATCAAAATCTCCGGTGGTTCCTTTTCCTTCACTACTTCCATCGGCATTTCTAAATACCATGGCAAGTCTGTAAACTTTATTTTCTTCAGGTACATTGTAATAAGTGCGTGCATCAGGACTCAAAGTAATTTGCCATTTGTCGCTCTCTCCATCTACCTTGCTCATTTTTCCTACTCCATCATCTTGGCCCCAATTGCCCACAACATATTCCCAAGAAGTGCTAGTAGGTCCTTCTGTTACTACACCTGAATGCATGTAAACAGAAGTAGCTCCTGTAAGAGTACCAGTTCCTTGAGTTGCATCGAAAATAATGGTAATTTCTGTATCATCCGCTGAAGCTGATTGAGGGTTGAGCGTGACGATTTGCCCCATAATTAAATGGGAAGTTAAAAAGATAAGTGTTAGAGATAATGATAGTCTCAGATGAAAGTACATAGTTTATTGAAGTAAGAGTATATGTTGAAAGTTTTTTACATATATCTGACTTACAATAAGAAATGCCTAGAAGAAAGGGTATAAATATGACTGGGTAAAGATAGTTTTTTTCTATATACAAAAGAAATCAATTAGACTTAATTAATCTAAAAGCAAAATTTCAAACGGTTGCATTAAAGTTTTTTTAATTCTTAGAAAAATCAGACGAAGCCCTCACAATCAATTCTGTATCTAAGATTATTTTTTCGTACTTATTCGGCTCAGGCGTTTCAATTTGTTTAAGAAATAATTCACCAGCAGTCTGCCCAATTTTAAAAGCAGGCTGTGCAATACTGCTTAAATGAGGTTCTACCAAAGAGGTTATTTTTTGATCGTCGCTAAAACCAATTAGAGCAATATCTTCTGGAACTTTGTAACCTGCTCTTTTAATAACTTGTAGTGCACCAATAGCAGCATTATCATTTACAGTAAAGATCGCATCTGGTCTATCTGGTCTTGCTAATAGCTTTTTCATGGCTTCCATGCCAGCTTCTTTATTATCTGCTTCCATCATCAGGCTTTCATCCACTTCTATATGATGGTCTTTAAGGGCTTTTACATAGCCATTAATTCGGTTTTTACTTATTATAAGTGTTTCAGGACCAGCAAGATGAGCTATTTTTTTATAACCTTGATCTATTAAATGTTTTACAGCTTCGTATGCACCTTTTTCATCTTCTACAATTACTTTATGTGCATCGATATCATCACATACACGATCGAAAAAGACCAAAGGAATGCCTAAGTCAGTAATCTTTTTTAGATGAGTAGTGTCTTTTGTGTTTTTAGAAACAGATATTAATATACCATCTACTCGGTTGTTTATAAGGGTATTTACATTGCTAACTTCTCTCTCGTACGATTCGTTAGATTGGCATATTATAACATTGTACCCAGCTTGGTAAGCGACATCTTCAATACCACTAATGGCAGATGAAAAAAAGAAATGGATAATCTCAGGTACTATTACACCAATAGTATATGTTCGTTTACTTCTTAAACTAAGTGCTATTGAATTAGGTTGATAATTAAGTGAGGCAGCTAACTCTACAACAGCTTTTTTTGTGCTCTTACTGATATCAGGGTGGTCTTTTAAAGCCCTAGACACTGTTGCTGGAGAGATATTTAGTTGCCGGGCTATATCTTTAATAGTAACCTGACGGCCTTTCATTTTGCTTTTTGTTATTATAATTTACATGAATTGCTTAAAGTAATAATATTAAGCGAACCTGCTAAATAAATATACAATTTTGTTTTTTGCTTACCTAACAAGTTAAATAATCTTTTTTTTAATATAAGTACCAATAAAGTGTTGCTTTTTAGAAGAGCTGTTTTGTTTAATCAACTATTTAATATTGATAGGTTTTTCATAGTAAACATTAAACAATTTAATTTCTTAACAAAGTTCACATTTCGTATACCTGCTATGTTTACCGCATTAATTAAGTATTTTAATAGAAGCAGTTTTTCGGCTTTAAAATCTAGAGTTACAGAAAATTATTGTACTATTCTAATAAATGATATTTTGTTGTTTTTTCATCATTCCAGAATTTGCTACTGATCTTGTTTTTGTAATTGAATTATTCTTATAAATCTAAATTTCTTCTGAGGTAAAAAAATAAATTTTTCGTAATCGATTACGATGACGATTGCATGAAAAATATTTAATAATTGCCTGTTTTTAATTTGTTAAACCCAAATAATCTAGCTATGATTAGCTTCTAATTTCATATGTTTTAATAATTAGAATGTTCTCTGACTTACCAGAAATGCTAAATAAATTTAATTAGGGAGATTTATTAATATGACTTTTTAGTGATTGTTAAATACAAAACAATAAAATCTTATGAAGTAAATATGAAAATGGAATTATTAATTAACTAAGTTTTGACAGATTACACATTAGAAATTTAAATTGATGAAAATGAAGTATAACTACCAGTTGGTGANGATCCCTATATCTTTACTTTCTTTTTTATTTCTGAGCATCAGCATTGCATTTGCTCAAGAGACAACAGTAACAGGAACTGTTACTGATGGCGATGATGGATCTCCCCTCCCAGGGGTAAATGTTTTGTTGAAGGGGACTTCAACAGGCGCAATTACCGATTTTGAAGGTAATTATAGTATAAAAGTTTCTGGCAGCGAACCAGTTCTTGTTTTCTCTTATATTGGCTATCTAAAACAAGAAGTACCGGTTGCTAATCAATCTGCGATAAATGTTGCTATGCCATTAGATGTACAGTCTTTGGCTGAAGTTGTGGTAGTAGGTTATGGTACTCAAGAAAAGAAGGAGATTACCAGTGCTGTTGTGAGTTTAGATGCGAAAGACTTTAACCAAGGTAATATTAATAACCCTAGTCAATTATTGCAGGGTAAAGTACCTGGCTTAAGTGTTTCTGGTAAAGGTAATGACCCAAATGGCAAGCCTGCTATTAGATTAAGAGGTATTTCTACAATTGGTGCTAATACAGAACCTCTAGTAGTAATAGATGGTGTAATTGGTGCTTCACTAGACAACGTTGACCCAAATGATATTGAGTCTATAAACGTATTGAAAGATGGTTCAGCGGCAGCTATCTATGGTAGCCGTGGTTCTAGTGGTGTAATCTTGGTAACAACAAAAACTGGTCAGGCTGGTGGTGTAAAAGTAAACTACCATGTTTACGGTTCTATGGATACCAGAGCAAGAGACCTAGACATTCTTACAAAAGACGAGTTCTTAGCTTTAGGTGGTAACGATTTAGGCGGTGAGACAGACTGGATAGATGAGCTAACTCGAGATGCATACTCTCAAGTACATAACCTGTCAATTTCTGGTGGTAGTGGATCAACTACATTCCGTATGGCAGCTAACTACCGTGATATCAACGGAATTTTGGAAAAATCTGGTTTCGAGCAGATTAACTTCCGTGCTAACATAAACCATTCTGCTATTAATGATAGGTTAAACCTAACTTTTAACTTTTCTACAACTCAAAGAGAATCTAACTTCTCATTCCCAGAAGCATTGAGATATGGTTTATTATATAACCCAACTGCTCCGATCTTCGATGAGAACGGTTCTTATTTCCAAGTAGTTGTTTTTGATAACTACAACCCAGTAGGAATTATCGAGCTAAACCAAAACTTAGGTAAAACTAAAAAATTCAACTACAATGGTAAGGTTGATTTTGAGGTAATTGATGGACTAACGCTTACTGGTAACATCGCTCAACAATTAGAAGATGGTATGTTTGGTGAGTATTATCCGGGAACTTCTTACTACAGAGGATTCAACAGAAGTGGTTTAGCAAGAAGAAGAGCAGAAGACAGACAGTTTACATTGTTCGAAACTTATGCTACTTACACTAAGCGTTTAGGTAATTTAAATATGACATTATCTGCTGGTTATTCTTATCAGCAAGAAAAATTCGAAGATTTCTTGATAGATGTTGGTGGTATTCCTGTGGATGCTGTTGCATTTAATGCATTAGAGTGGGCTAGAGAAATCCGTCAGGCAAATAGATTGTCATTAGAAAGTAGCGCTACTCCAAAATCAGAGATCGCAGCACAGTTTGCAAGAGCTAACTTTAGCTGGGACGAAGCAGTTTTCTTAAATGCTTCTGTAAGACGTGAAGGCTCAACAAAACTAGGAGAAGACAACAAGTACGGTGTTTTCCCTGCGGTAGGTCTTGGTGTTAACTTAAACAGATATTTAGAGATAGCTGCATTCGATCAATTGAAAGTAAGAGCTGGTTATGGTGTAACAGGTTCATTACCTAGAGACAACGGTTTATCAAAACCTGCTTACGATGTAAACTACAGCGAAGTAGATGGTTCTTTAGAAGCAAACTTTACACAATCTAGAGCAGCGAACCCAGACCTTAAGTGGGAGGTGAAAAAAGAGTTAAACTTTGGTGTTGATATTACTACATCAGACAACAGATTAACTGCTGCTTTAGATGTTTACACTAGAACAATTTCTGATTTCATTCTAGAAAGAAATGTTGACCCTGCTGTATTTGGTGCACCAACCAGATTTGAAAACGCTGGTGAATTAAGCACAAATGGTTTTGAGATTTCTTTGAACTATAAAGCTATTGAAGGAACCGATTTCTCTTGGAATCCGGGTATAGTTATTTCACACTATAAATCAACATTAGATAGCTATGTAATCGAAGAGCAAATGATTGCTGAGTTAGGAGCACCAGGTTTAAATGGAACTAACTTAGTTCGCATAAAAGAAGGAGAAGAAATCGGTCAAATTTGGGGTCCAGTGTTCGAAGGTGTTGGTGATGATGGCGCTCCAATTTTAGCGGATGTAAATGGTGACGGAACATTAAAAACAGATCAAGGTAATGCTTTGGCAGAAGATGGTGACTTTGCTTTATTAGGTAATGGTCTACCTGATTTAGAATTAGGTTTCACAAACCAAATTAGCTACAAAAGATTTGATTTGAATATGTTCTTTAGAGGTGCTTTTGGTCATAGCTTAGTAAATACATTTAGAAACTTCTATGAGCCAAGAGTTCCAGGTTCTATCAATAGCTACAACAGAATTAACACTGAACTTGCTTTAGATAACCTTACTACTGCTTCTTTCCATTCTTACTATGTAGAAAAAGCGGATTTCTTTAAGTTGGACAACGTAACTTTAGGCTACAACTTTAATGTTGGTGAGGTAAGTTGGTTAACTTCACTAAATGCTTATGTAAATGTTCAGAATGCATTTGTTATTACAGATTACACAGGTCTAGATCCTGAGCCAGCACTACAAGACTTTGGTTCAGTAGATAATGGTAACAGACCAGATGTAAATCCTAATGTTTTAGCTCCTGGTATCGACAGACGTAACAATTACTTTACTTCTAGAACTTTCACAGTTGGTGTAAGAGCATCATTCTAAGCAAACTTTAATATGACAATGAAAAATAAAAATATAATCAAAATCCTCATCATGATTTTCGCTATGTTAGCATGGCAATCATGTACCGATTTAGAAGAAGAAATATTAGATAACGTAACATCAGTTCCCGAGACCGGCGGTGGCGGCGGTGGCGGCGGTGGTGGTGGAGGTATCAACATTGGTGCTCCATACTCTGTGCTATTTTCAGGAACGGCGAACCACAACTCTTACTTTTCAATACAAGAGGTTTCTACAGACGAAGTTGTTATTCCACAAAGAGGTGCTGACTGGTACGATGGTGGAACTTGGTTAAGAGTTCACAGGCATGAGTATACTCCTCAAGAAGATGGTTTTAACAATGCTTGGAATGATACTTACAGAGGTGTTTTTGAGTGTAATACTTTATTACAAGATGCAGACGTACAGGCAGATGCTACCATTACCGCAGAAGTAAAAGTGCTTAGAGCATATTTCTACTTTAGACTCTTAGATACTTTCGGTAATGTTAAAATTGTAACTACTCCAGGAGAAGATGCTGCGCAATCGTCAAGAGATGATGTTTTCGATTTTATTGAAAGTGAAATTTTAGATAATATCGATGATCTTTCTATTGGTAATGATGCTTCTACTTATGGTAGAATAAACAGATGGGCTGCTTCTGCACTTTTAGCAAAATTATATCTTAACTCTGAGGTGTACACTGGCACTCCAAGATGGCAAGATGCTATCGATGCAGCAGACGAAGTAATTAACTCTGGTTTGTTTGGTTTATCTCCAAACTACGAAGATGTATTTAGTGCAAACAATACGCAAAATGGTGAGCATATTTGGGTTGTTCCTTTCGATCAGGCAACTGGTACTGGTTTTAACCTTGCAATGATGACCTTGCACTATCCAAGTCAGCTTACATTTAGATTAAGCCAACAGCCTTGGAATGGTTACTGTACTTTGGAAGAATTCTATAACTCTTATGAAGATGGTGATGAAAGAAAAGAGAATAACTTCCTTACTGGTCCTCAGGTTGATGTTAATGGTAATATTGTGGGTGATGTAGGTTTTGAAAATGGAAACAACGGTGGTCCAGCAGATCCAGATGGTTTGCAGATTAACTATACTCCAGAAGTAAATATGTTGGAGCCAAACGCATTACGCCAAGCTGGTGCAAGATTATTTAAATTTACTTTTGCTCTTGAGGCTACAGATAACCTAGATAACGATTATCCAATATTCCGTTTGGGTGATATTCTTTTAACCAAAGCTGAAGCAATTGCTCGCTTAAACGGTGACTGGAACGACACTGAAACTATTATGTTGGTGAACATGCTACGTGAAAGAGCTGATGCTACTTTATACACAGCAGGTGAAATGGATGAAAATGAATTCTTGGCAGAGAGAGGTCGTGAAGTATTTATTGAAGGATGGAGAAGACAAGATTTAATTCGCTTCGGTGCATGGGGTAACGAATGGTGGGAAAAACCTGCTCATAGCAATGCTAACTTGGAGTTATATCCAATTCCTCAAGCTCAGCTTAACGTTGATCCAGCGCTATCTCAAAATCCAGGCTATTGATAATTAGATTGGGCTATATTTCAGGAGGCTGTCTCACTGAGAGTCAGCCTCTCTTTTTTACAAAGGAGAACTGAATACTATTAAATTGTAATTAAACATCAAGCAGTACTTTCACCCAAGTATATGAGCAGATTAAATTACATATGGATATTAACATTTTGTGCTATTTCAGCATGTACTTCTCATAGAGAACCCCCACAACCAGATTACCTCTTTAACTTGAAAAGTGAGTCAGAAACAGGCATTCACTTTTTAAATGCACTCAATTATACAGAATCATTTAATCCCTACACTTATAGAAATTTTTACAATGGTGGAGGAGTTGCCATTGGCGATGTGAATAATGATGGTCTGCCAGATATTTACTTTACAGGTAATCAGGTAGACAACAAACTCTATTTAAATAAAGGCAATTGGAAGTTTGAAGATATTACAGAAAGTGCAGGAGTAAGCTGTCCAGATGTATGGTCGTCTGGAGTGAGCATGGTAGATGTAAATGGAGATGGATTTTTAGATATTTATGTG
>PBYL01000010.1 GCA_002729595.1 Thalassovita sp.
GCGCGCTTCCTGACATCGGAATCATCGGGAATGCCAAGCGACTTCGCCAAGGCGTCGGCCTTCCTGAAACTGAAGCCCGGCACGATGCGCCCGAGAACGTAGGGGTCTTCGCGGATCCGCTGTTCGGGCCCTTCGCCCAGCGCACCGCGGATCTTCGGGATCTCGCGCGGACGCACCCCGGCCGCGGTCAGCAGGAGCATCAGGTCGCGGTGCGCATCGATGCCCTCCCACTCGCGCTTGAGGTAATCGATCGTCCTGTCGGTCACCCACGGGACCATGCGGAGCTTCTCGGGATCCCGATCGATGACGTTCAGTGTTGTCGGCCCGAAGGCATCCGTGATGCGCCGCGCCACGTTGGGCCCGATACCGGGAATGCCGAGCGTGTCGAGATAGGTCGCGATCCGCGCCGGATTGTGCAGCTCGGCCGGTTCGATGTAGGACGCCCTGAACTGGTGCCCGTGCCGGGGGTGCCTGGTCCATTCCCCGTGCGCCAGGATCGCCTGCAGATCCGGCCTTTCGTGATATGTTCCGAGGATGGTGTGGCTGCGGCCGCCGGCATCGGTGCCGCGCAGGATCACCGATCCGGTGCTCTCGTCGTGGTGGATGATCGTTGTCACGGTGACACGCAGGGACTCCTGCGTCTGAGCATCGGGCATGGTGTGTTTCCTGTGGAAAGACGGCCCTGCAGGCCGACGTGGCACCCGTGGAGCGTATGCACGCACTGCGAAAAAGCATAGTTGATGTCCATTCGCAGTCGTGGAAAAGGACCAGGTCCCGATGCTGTTCACCAGAGTTGAAAAGGAGGCAGGACGCTCGGAGGACCCCCTTCACGAGAGGGTCTCCATCCACGGACGGTTCGTCGCCCCGGTCCTCTTCACGCTCGCGATCCTGGCTTCGGCGGGCCTTCTCCTCTTCATCCAGCCCCTCCTGACGCGCGTGGTAACCCCGCTGGCAGGCGGCGCGCCGGGTGTCTGGACGACGGCGATGTTCTTCTTCCAGTGCGTCGCAATCGTCGCCTATCTCTATGCCCACCTGATCACGCGTCTCCCGCGGATCCGGCACCAGATCGGCATCCACCTTATGCTCTGGCTGATCGCCACCTCGACCCTGCCGCTCGGCGTGCCGCCGGGATGGACGCCGGACCCCGCCGGATCCCTCCAGCTGCAGACCCTCACGCTCTATGCCCGCACCGTGGGCCTGCCCTTCCTGTTCCTCTCCGCGTCCGCTCCGCTGATCCAGACATGGTATGCCCGCACCCGAGGTCCCTCGGCGCATGACCCGTACTTCCTCTCCGGGGCTTCGAACCTGGGGGCCCTGATCGCCCTGCTCGGGTTCCCGCTCGTCGCGGAGCCCTTCTTCGAGATCCCGGCCATCTCGCTGGGTTGGAGCGCCACCTTCATCGGCATGGGCGGGTTGCTCTTCATTTCGGCCTTCGCCACGACACGGGACCATCCAGATGCCCGGACTGTGATCGGAGTCGGCCAGCGCAAGTCCGATCTCCAGACGCTCTGGCGCTGGGGCGCGATGGCCTTCGTCCCGGCTTCGCTTATGCTCTCCTTCACCACACGGCTGGCCACCGATTTCGGGTCCCTGCCGCTGATCTGGGTCGTGCCTCTCTCGATCTACCTGATCAGCTACGTGGCCGGCTTCAGTCGCCGTCTGCGCACACCCGGCCGCCATGCCGCCTTCGCTGCGCCACCGGCCATGGCCGTGCTCGCCATCGGGGGCCTCGTCTCCTCGGCGCATGGCATGACGGTTCCGGTGTCAGCCGCGATGATGGTCGCCACGGCGGTCGTGAGCTACCAGCTCCATCACCGGCTATACGAGATGCGCCCGGACTCTTCGCGACTGACCGTCTTCTACATGGCCATCTCCATCGGTGCGGCTGCGGCCGGATTCTTCAATGCGATCCTTGCCCCGATGCTGATGGACGGGATGCACGAGTTCACGCTGACACTGCTCGCGGCCTGCGGGACTCTGGCCATGGGCCGCGATCGGGGCGGCCCGTCGGGACGTCACCTATTGCTGCCCCTGGTGGCCGTGCTCTTCGGACTGCTGTCTATGGACACCGATATGCCGATGCTAGGCGAACACGGCCTCCAGGCCCTGCTGGCAGCCATGTTCGTGGTCGCTTGCGGCTGCGTTTACAATCGACTGACCCGAAGCCTGGGCCTCTTCGTCTTCTGCCTCGCCGCCGCAGGCTCCATGGTTCTCGTGGGCGATGTCTCGGTGATCGACAGGTCGCGCAACTTTTTCGGTCTTCACGAGGTGAGGGATGCGAACGGGACCCGGGTCCTGGTGACCGGAACCAGCCGCCGCGGCGGCCAATCAGCGACCGGGGCGCCCCTGCCGCCCTACACCGCGGCCGATCCGCTTGGGGAGCTGGCGATGTCCCATGCCTGGCAATCCGCCCGGAGGATCGGCCTGGTGGGCCTCGGCGCCGGCGCCATGGTGAGCTGGGCGGGTGACGACCAGCAGGTCGTGGCCTACGAGATCGATCCCGAGGTGATCCGCATCGCCACGGATGCCGACATGTTCGGATTCGTGGCTGATCGTTCCGGCCGGACGACAATCCACCCGGGCGACGCGCGGCTGGCATTGGAGGCCGGCACAACGCGTCCCTTCGGTGTCTTGGTGATCGATGCCTACACCTCGGAGATGGTCCCGATGAACCTTTCGACAGTGGAGGCCATGGAGATCTTCATGGAAGATGTCTTGGAAGGCGGAATGCTCGTCTACCACCTGACAAGCCGCTTCTTCGACCTCGCCGAGCCGTTGGCGGCAGCGGCCGAACACCTTGGCTACGAGGCCTGGTATAAGCGGGGATCCCGCGACACGTCCGACCGGTCCCCTTCTCCGGAGGCCCTGATCGTGACGCGCCGCGGTGAGCGCCCGGAACTCGTTTCCGCGCCCGGATCCGGTTGGATCCGGCTGCGGCCCGCGCCATCGCGCGCCTGGCACGATGACATCGCGAGCCCTTTTACCGCGTTCAGCCCACGAGGCTGAGCTGCGGGGTGCCCTCGGGGCCGGTACCGCCCAAGGGCATCGGTGGCTGGCGCATCAGGTCCACCCGCCCCCCGTCACGGGTGTGCAGCACCCGCTCCGTGGAGATCAGCAGCTCGCGCCCCGATCGCCACGCCCTCAGGACAGAGCGCACCATGCGCATGTCGTCCGGGCAGTGGTGTCCCTCGATGGTGACCGTGGTCCCGATCCGGATCACCGCATCTAGGAAGGCCTCGATGTCGCTGGAGGCGGCTTCGAGCCCCTCTCCGTCGAGAAGGTAGCCATTCACGCCAGCGCCCGCGGCAGAGATCATCGTCCCCATGATCGTCCGCGAGCACATGCCCTTCTCGCCGAGCGCACCGATGTGAAGATCGTGGCGCTCGAGATGACGCGCGATCTGATCCGGTGCGCCCGGAAACGGGCCGGCGCGCAGCCGCCCGTCGGGATAATTGTCGAAATTCTGAACTTCCTGGAGAATCATGCCTGTCCCTACCCCCGTTTTCTCTGCTTCAAACAGGAGCTCGATCTAGCATGTTCTCTCTTTGTTCTCAATCGTTCCGTTCTCCGTGACCGTGCCTGAGGCGATAAGGTTGTCACGCAATTCCGGATCCGCGCACTGCGTCGCGCCGCCGGCGGGCTCCAAGTTCTCGGCGTGCGCCACGAGATCGGGCCCGACTTCAGAGGGTTGCGACAGCGCCTGGGCGGAAAAGTAAGGGGTCAAGCGACCGCGACCGCGACCGGTGAGTGTAGACAAGTGCCACATCTACATTGGCTTAACCGGAAGACGTTTTTCTATACGATTCATTTTTCCGCGTTTCCGAGCGTTCCGGATCTTCAACCTCGCCCAAAGCATGAATGTTAAGTCGGCACTGCTCGTGAACATAGCCGAGGCGGGGATGCAGATGGGCGATACAGACCGGCTTGCCCGAAAGCAGGGCCTCGCGATGATCGAGCGAGGTTGCGATGTACTCACCGAGTGCGCGGATGCGGATCAGTAGGACGGCATCGGTGGCGTAGAGGTCCGCATCCAGGGTCGCTCCCGGCGTTGGGATCTCGAACTCGGCAGGCGGCACGAAGATCGTCACCTGTTTCGAGGTATCCACCGCCTGGTAGAAATTCACGTTCCTGCTCATGTTGGTCTCCTGTTTCTTCTCCCGCCTACTTATGCGCTCGAAACAGGGGTCCGGGGCCGTACGGCGCCCGTCGAGGCGATTGTCCACAATTCAGGGCCCCATGACGCAACGGAGGGATGTGGGTCCGGTAAGGAGATCGCGGCGCGCCACCGCAACCACAAAGGCCCGCCGGGTTACGGCGGGCCTTTGTGGTTGCGGTGGCGATGTGCTCAGTCCAGTGCGGCCTGCCGCGCGATCCTGGGGATCTCATGGCGAGAAATTCCCAGGTCCGCCAGGTGACGGTCGTCGAGCTGCGAAAGCTCGCGCTCGGTACGGCGGCGCAGGGCCGCAGTCTCGCGGTTCGCGCGGAAGCGACCACGCAGGTCTGCGAAGAAGGAAGGGCGTGCGGGAGTGCTGGTGATAGCGGTCATGATGTCGTCCTGATCGTGTCCTGGCGCCTGGCCAGTGAATATGCTGCGTTGCAGCATACCTACGCGATCAGGGTGCCCGAGGGTAGGCCCGGGCTGGCAGACCCGCTCTGCACACAGCTCATGCCTCCTTATTCGCAAGCCTTTGCCGGGCCATGGCCACAAGTCTTGCCCGGAGCTCTTCCTGGCCCTCGGGAGAAAGCAGGAAGGAAAGATCCGCGGCGCCGATCCCCATCCTGTCGGCATCCAACCTGTTGAGATCGCCGGGCAACACGCCGGAGGAGGCGTAGTTCACCAGCAGCCGCCCGATACCGGGGTCGCTCTCCATGAGGGCCTCGCCCCACCTGCGGACGGGATCGCAGATCGCGATATGTCGAGCGCGACGCTCGCGGTCCGTTTCCTGGTGCGCCAGCTCGCCGGCGATCGATCGGACAGCGTCGGAGGCCGTCAGGGCGACGACCTCGAGACTGCGCATGGCCTCCGCCATGCTGGCGCCATCTGGATCGTGCGGGTCTCGCAGGAGATGTGCATGTGGCACGCGAATGGTCTTCACCCTTTCCCGGCGCGCATCGAAGACTTCCACGGCGACCGGGCTGTGCCCCTCCTCGTCGAGCGGCATCGCGAGATCCGTCAGCCGCGCCACCAGATGACGGTATGTCGACACATCGCCCGGTGTGACAGCCTCCCCTCTCGGCCGGTCGATGAATTCGGCGATCGCCCAAAGAAGCTCGTCGCGTTCTTCACAATCAAGGGACATAGCAATCTCCTGTCGTTTTCGCAATCACCACCACCCTATGCTTTTCAATCCTGCAGGGAAGTCCACCAGGACGAGACATTCCTTTAAGAAGATAAAGAAGACGCCCATCCCAAACATGCTGCTCATCGTCGTGACGGCGGGACTTGCTTGGCTGTCCGTTCCTGTCATGACGGATGTCGACCTCGATCCGGCCCCGTCACGCACTCGCTCGTGGCGGTAAGCCGTCCTCAGGCAGGCTCCGGGGATAACGTGCAGGCCAGGTCCTTTTTCAGGTAGAGACCCTCATCGGGAAGCATGTCCTCTTCCAGGCAGCCACTCATGGGTGTGACGATCGTGTCGTCCACGTTGAAATCGCCGGTGTAGAGACGAGTGGCTGGATCCAGGATCACGCTGCGCAGGCAGGAGATGTCGTTTTCCCACGCCTCGAGGCCGACCGCCGATGGACAGGCCACGAGGTGCGTGCCACGCGGATGGTCGTCTGGAAGCAGCATCGCCAGCCCTGCGCACCCAGTCACCGTGATATCCTCGAGAGCATCGATACCCTGGATTGTGAACAGGACCCGACCGCGCTCAGCGGGCTGCTGGTCGCGGCCGGCGCCCCGCAGCTCGGTGAACTCCCTGAAGAGGTCGCGGCGTAGCGCATCGGGAAGCTCGTGCAGGCGCAGGCGCGGTACCAGGCTACGCACCAGGGCTTCCAGGCGCGCCTCGCGCGTGTTCGGGTCGTCTTGCGGTGATCTGGTCGTCATTCTCGTGTTCCGTCTACCTCTGACGCGGCCCGGAAACGGGCCGCGAACCTGACCTCCAGATATCCCAAGTGCGCTTTTTTCGCAATCTCGCCCAGGGAGATTTTCACTTCTGCCGGCGTGCGGGGAGATAGCCGCGGCGCATCTTGCGCGCCTCGAGGCCCAGTGCATGCCCAAAGATCTCGTCAAAGGAGCCGCTCATCGCGATGCGCTGACGCCCCCGGTGCCCGATCCGGCCCCAGCTGATCATGAGCGAGTAATCCGAGAACAGGGTCGGCTGGATCTCGATTTCGTAGAAACGGTACTCGTTCCTGTCGGGATTGACACGTTCGAGGCGCATGGAACCTCCGGGATGACGGTGCGGCAAACATGCGACAGGACCGACGGGATGCCAAATGATTTCGATGCATGCCCCGGGTATCCTGTTCCAAACGGGATTGCGAAAAATGGGTTAGAAGCCCTATCATGTCATGGCCGGGGTTCATCCCGGCCATGGCCAAAAAGGAGATCCGCACTGAATCCCGACAAGCTCTCACCAAAGGCGTTAACCGTTCTCGCCAGCCTGCACGGTATCCCGGTACCTGCGACGTCCGGACAGATCAAGCATCTCGCGCCCCAGCAAACAAGTACGCGCGACTGGGCTCTGCCGACGTTGAGACGCCTGAAGGACATGGGGCTGGTCCACTCGGGTCCGCGGACCGGGTCAGAAATGAGCTTCACGATCAGCCCTGCCGGACGACAGCTCCTTGCCAGACAGTCCCCGGAGGTGGATCTCGAACCGCGCGACGAGGGCGCCCGGCCTGTAGGCGGCGGTCACGGGGGACTCGCCATCCGCTTCCTCGGGGCGAAGCGGATTATCGTCCCGGTGGACCCGGCATGCGGAACCTGGGTTGCGGGAACGCCCGGGCATGACGTCATGCAAGCCGTCCTTCAAGGTGAGGTCGCCGTAACGGAAGCGGCCGCCTGCGAACCCTGCCTGCTATTTCGTCGCGGCGATGATGGGGTGGCCCGGCTTCTCGATGA
>PBYL01000011.1 GCA_002729595.1 Thalassovita sp.
TTCCTGTTTTTTGTCAAAAAAAATTAAGTGTTCGGTTTAAAGTTCAACTTAGTAAACCTTTGAATAGTTCTTTTTTTTAAGGGAATTGCTCAGTCAAACTACAATAAGAATCATTCGTATTATCTCTGTTTTATAAAATTATATCTTTTTCTTCAATTAAAGATAATACATTCCGTTCTAGCTCTTATACAGCAAGCTTCATTTTTAAAATCTGAATTTTTAAAGTAAAAGGCATAGCATTTTTTAATTGTTTAATACTGCCTTAGCGAGTGACGAATTTTTTGAGATAATTTTTTCAGATGTTGCATAATGAAAGTAATCAATAACAATGTAAGTATTCAGAAGAAGATTCTCATCTTTTTTATACTAATGCTCTGTATAATTTTGGTAGGGGCTTTAGTTTTCTGGTATAATAATAAAAAGTCTGATCAGCAATTTGCGATGGCAATGTTGCTGAAAGAATGCTATTTGGTTGTAGACAAGGTAAATCTCTATTCTAATGAATTGATGGAGCAAGAAAAGAGTATTTCTTTTACTTCTCTAAGAGGTGAGTTAGATAAGCTTGACGATTATTTTTTTCTTTTAAAAGATGGAGGACACTTCGCATTAAACGATAAGTTTTTGCATATAGAGAGTGTTTCTGGTAGTCACAGAGAAGAATTGCATAAACTATTAAACCGATGGGATACATACAAAAGCTTGTTGTTAACTCTAACAGATAACAATTCTTACAGTGTTAGCAAGAAGTTGCTGATAGATGAGAAGCAGAAATTGATAATTGAAGAATTGGATATTTTTTCGAATTTGTTGCTAACAGATGTTGAACAAGAAGAAAATATATCTTCATATATATTATTAATAGTAGTTTTTAGTGCTTTTACAGGGCTGTTTTTAGGTTATCACTTTATTTTAAATACAGCTATAAAACCACTAAAGAGAATTACGAAAACCACAAGAACATTGGCTTTTGGGCAAAATGTAGAAGTTTTTCCAGAAGATAAGAAAGATGAAATTGGTCAACTCTATAAAAGCGTAAACCTCCTTAATATAAACCTTACTAAAGTTTCCAACTTTGCGAATGATATTGGCAATGGAAATTTTGAAGCCACTTTTGAAGCCAGAAGTAAAAATGATTTGCTTGGGCATGCACTGCTAGATATGCGAAATAACTTGAAAAAGGTTGTGCATGAAGATCAGAAGAGGAATTGGGCAAATAAAAATTTAGCCGATTTTGCAGAACTACTCAGAATCCATAGCGAAAATTTAGAAGAGCTTTCTTATAAGATAGTTGCCCGATTGGTTTATTGCTTAAAAGCCAACCAAGGTGGATTTTTTCTGCTTTCAGAAGATGGAGATAAACTAGAGCTAAAAGGTAGCTATGCCTACAACAAAAGAAAATACATAGAGAAGGTAATAGACAGCACACATGGTCTTACTGGGCAATGTTTGCAAGAAGGCAAGCCAATCTATCTAAAAGAAATCCCTCAAGATTATATGGAGATTACTTCTGGTTTAGGTGGAGCCAGACCATCATCTCTTTTATTATTGCCTTTAATCGAAAATGACAATGGCTATGGAGTAATCGAAATTTCTTCTATAGAAGAGATGGACGACTATAAAATAAAGTTCGCCGAAATGGTTGCCGAAGATATTGCTTCTTCACTTTCTGTTTTAAAAGCAAATGAAAAAACGAAAGAGCTTTTAACAGAATCTCAGCTAAAAAACGAAAAGCGAAAGAGCAATGAATTGCAGATGAGTCAAAAATTAGCTGAGTTAGAAGTGAGTGCTGAGCAATGGAAAAATAAAGAAACGGAACTTGTTAAGAGAGAAAGTAAGTTAGCTAACATTATAGAAGCTGCGCCATATTGCTTGCTAATTATTACTCCATCTAAAAAAGTAGAATACTTTAATAGCTACTTAGCCGATTTTTTTAAACAAAAAGGCATCTTTGTAGCGAAAGATATATCTGTTTTACAGCTATTACCTACTAATGAAATTAAGCTTTGGGACAAATATTTTGAGCAATCTAGGAAGGGAGAAGTGATAACTGATATATTAAATTGGAGACATATACAGGGATTTGATATATATTTGCAAATAATGATTAACAAAATAGAGGCAGAAGAGGGCAATTTTGAGGGCTGGGTGATAAGAATAAACGAAATTTCTTACTTACATCCGGTAAGATGGTAAGAAATCGAAATATAGTATTTGTTAATTAGTAAGCAGCAATATAAATTTGCAGATTATCTAAAGTGATTGATAATAAGTAAATTATAAATAAAAATTTAAACTAATATAAAGTGACAAAAGCGGAAGTGATAGCTGAAATCGCAAATCAAACCGGAATGGATAAAGGAGATGTGACAGCGGCTATAGAAGCATTTTTTAAGGTTGTTAAAAACAAAATGGCCGATGGAGATAATATCTACGTTAGAGGATTTGGTAGTTTTGTGAACAAAAGGAGAGCTGCCAAGATCGGTCGCAATATCTCGAAAAATACAGCTATGGAGATCAAAGAGCACTATGTGCCTAGTTTTAAACCTTCAAAGACTTTTGTCGAGAAAATTAAGAAGAGCGATAAAGTGAAGTTGGCAAACCAATAAAAACTTATGCTGAAATCTCAACTAATAACAACTGTACTTGCAGTAGTCTTCTGCATACTATTAGCCTTTGCGCCAAAATATGTAGTAGATAATGATAAAAGCGAAGAAAGTATCTCATCAACTGTTGATACGCATGAGCTAGAAGAGGCAGTAACACACGCTGAGATACCGGGAAACCTTCAGGATGAGATATTGGTTTTAAAGGAAAAACTAAACGCAGCCACTACGCTAGAGGAGTCTAACGACGCGCTTGTAGCTATTATAGATAAATACAATAGTGTAGATATTTATGATAGTGCAGCCTATTTTGCGGATGTTGTTGCCGAAAAATTTCCATCTTCAGCCAGTTATAACAGGGCAGGTGACCTGTATTACGAAGCATTTACTTATGCTGTTAGCAATGAACGTGTAAAGTTATTGAGCAGTAAAGTGAGAGATGCTTATAATAAAGCTGAAGAATTTGCTCCATTATCTTTGGATGCCAGAGTAAGAGTAGGTATGACCTACATTTCTGGTGAGAACCCTATGCAAGGGATAACAATGATAAGGGAAGTATTAAACGAAGATCCTGACAACAGACTGGCTATATTTAACCTTGGAGTACTTTCTATGCAATCTGGACAGTACGATAAGGCTGTAGATAGATTTAAGAAATTAACAGAATTAGATACTGAAAATATTCAGGCAAGATTTTACCTTGGTGTATGTTACATGGAAACCGGGGATAAACCAAAAGCAAAAGAACAATTTCTGCTTGTAAAAGAGCAAGAAACCAACCCTGATATTCTGCAGACTGTTGATTCTTATCTCGCCCAATTGAAATAGAGAAATAATTTAAATAATTGTAAAACTTAACTATTAGAATTATGCCGTGCGGAAAAAAAAGAAAGAGACATAAGATCGCAACACACAAAAGAAAGAAAAGACTTAGAAAAAATAGACATAAGAAAAAGAATTCATAAGTAATTCTTTGATCAGGTTTTTAGGGTGAAAACCTTAAAACCTGATTTTCTTTCTTTACAAGGAAGTTGCGATTTAAATAGTCACTAAAAAAATTAAAACATTGAGCAATGAATTAGTAATCAATTCTTCTCAAAATGGTAGTGGCGGCCGTATTGCACTTTTAAAAGATAAAAATCTTGTAGAGCTTCATTATGATAATGAAGAAAACAAATTTTCAGTCGGAGACATTTATTTAGGAACAGTAAGAAAAATAGTTCCAGGCCTTAATGCAGCATTTATTGATATCGGTTATGAAAAAGATGCTTTTCTGCATTACCTGGATCTTGGACCTAACATCAGGTCATTAGTAAAGTTTTCAAAACTCGTTCAGGGCAAGAAAGACATAAGTTACAAGCTGAACGACTTTAGAATGGAACCTCAGATCGATAAACTAGG
The DNA here is from genome assembly GCA_002729595.1 of Thalassovita sp. Taxonomy (GTDB): domain Bacteria; phylum Bacteroidota; class Bacteroidia; order Cytophagales; family Flammeovirgaceae; genus Chondrinema. Next base: position 4,005 of record PBYL01000011.1, read on the forward strand.
AAAGATTACTGAGGTCTTTAAACAAAATCAAAAAATATTAGTACAGGTTGTTAAAGAACCTATTTCGACAAAGGGACCAAGATTATCATGCGAATTATCTATAGCTGGTAGATATTTGGTATTAGTTCCTTTTTCAAGTTCAATAAATGTTTCTAAAAAAATTACCGATCAGGGTGAAAGAAAGCGATTGTTAAGGCTAATTTCCTCGATCAAACCTGAAAATTTTGGTGTCATTATCAGAACAGTGGCTGAAGGTAAGGAAGTAGCAGAGTTAGATAGAGATCTTCGTGATTTAGTTTCGAAGTGGACGAATGGAATGAAATCTCTAGTAACAGCGAAACCAAGGCAAAAAGTGATAGGAGAGATGAGCAGAGCTGCTTCGATGCTTCGAGATATGCTTAATGAAAGCTTTGATACTATTACAGTTGATGACACATCTACATATGAAGATATAAAGTCTTTTATTCGTACAATTGCTCCAGAAAAGGAGAAAATTGTTAAGCAATACAACGGCAAAACTAAAATATTTGAGAGTTTTGGAATTGAAAAACAGCTGAAATCGCTGTTTGGACAAACTGTGAGTTTACCAAGTGGAGGTTATTTGGTAATAGAGCATACGGAGGCCTTACATGTTATAGACGTTAACAGTGGCAATAAATCAAATTCTGAGACAGACCAGGAAACTACAGCTTTTAATGTAAACCTGGAAGCTGCTAGCGAAATAGCAAGGCAGTTAAGACTGAGAGATATGGGGGGAATAATTGTGGTGGACTTTATCGATATGAAAAAGGCAGAGCACCGCAAGAATGTGTACGAACATATTAAGAACGAAATGAAGAGTGATCGTTCAAAATATACAGTACTTCCTCTAACTAAGTTTGGGTTAATGCAAATAACAAGACAGCGTGTAAGACCTGAACTTAATATAGTTACAAAAGAAACTTGTCCAACTTGTTTGGGTAGCGGAAGTATTTCAGCTTCTATTACAGTTTCAGACCAGCTTGAAAAAGAGTTGGATTACATTCTAAAAAAGCAGAATGAGAAAAGCGTAACTATTACTTTACATCCATATCTCTTTGCATATTTTACTCATGGATTTTTATCAATCAGGTTTAAATGGTTTTTAAAATACAATCAGTGGGTAAAATTGGTAAAAGACTCTTCATTTGGACTTAACCAATACGAGTTTAAAAATAAAAGAAAAGAAGTAATTGAATTATAAACAGAAACCCAGAGTAATCTGGGTTTTTTGTTTTTATATCCCTCCAAAATAAAAAAATCCCGAAACTTAAGTTCCGGGATCAATTTCTCTAAAGTTATATATTTTTATTCTGTTCAATCTGTCGAATAAGAATCCACCTCGTAATCATCATCAATCGTACTATTTGTAGCTCTGCGAGGCTCAATTGTCGAATTGTCCTCTTGTGGTTTACTTGTTAAATCAGAGCTTTTTTTATTCTCATCTTTATTTTTCTTAGAAATAGATGTTGTCTTTAGAGAGTCGATGTTAGATTTAGTTGAGGCAGATTGTATGGTTACAAAAACAAACATTCCACCGATAACTAGTAATGTGATAAATTTTTTCATGGCATAAAAATGTATATGAAAAAAATCGAGTGTTAACAAATATAAATAGTAATATTAATTATCCTAGAAAGAATTTACTTTTTTCTGAATACAGTCTTGATAGGAACGCCCTCAAACTCAAAATGTTTTCGAATCTGATTTTCAAGGAATCGTTCGTAAGGAGCCTTAATGTATTTAGGATGATTGCAGAAAAAGGCAAATGTTGGTGTATAAGTTGGTAACTGTGTAATATACTTTATCTTAATAAACTTGCCTTTTAAAGATGGTGGCGGGTACCTTTCTATCTCTTTTAATAGTATTTCGTTTAGTGCAGAAGTAGATATTTTCTTCTTCTTATTTTCATAAACTTCAATAGCTTTCTCTATCGTTTTGAAAATTCTTTGCTTGCTCAGTACAGAAGTAAAAATGATAGGAATATATGTATTCGGTGCCAGCCTTTCTTTTAATTCGTCTTCGTATTTTTTGGCTGTGTTACTATCTTTCTCAATCAAATCCCATTTGTTCACCATAATTACAATACCTTTTCTGTGCTTTTGCGCTTGGAAAATGATATTGAGATCTTGTGCTTCTAATCCTCTAGTTGCATCTAGTACAACTATACATACATCTGAGTCTTCTATCGCTTTAAGTGCTCTAAGTACCGAATAAAACTCAATGTTTTCTCTAACTTTTGCTTTTTTTCTAATCCCTGCTGTATCTGTAAGAATAAACTTCTTGTCAAAAGCATTGTATAAAGCATCGTTGGAGTCTCTAGTCGTACCAGCTTCATTGGTAACAATGTTTCTAGATTGGTTTAGTAGAGCATTTATAAAAGAAGATTTACCAACATTTGGTCTACCTACAATCGAAATTCTTGGATACTCTTCTTTAGGTTCTTCTTCAGTTGTGAAGTTTTTAACCAAATCATCTAGTAATTCTCCTGTGCCGCTACCATTCATGGCAGAAACAGGATAAACCTCACCCATACCCAAAGCATAAAACTCGCCTGTCATGTGAACACGCTCTGTTGTATCTGCTTTATTTGCTACTAGAAAAACTGGTTTTTTAGAGTTTCTTAAAACTTTAGCAAAATCTTTATCTAAGCCAGTTAAGCCTGTAATAGCATCTACTACAAATAATATTGTATTTGCTTCTTCTATAGCAATTTCTACTTGCTCTCTAATAGCGCCTTCAAAAACATCTTCGCTACCTACTACATATCCTCCAGTATCAATCACAGTGAAGTTTACACCAGTCCACTCAGAACTACCGTAGTGTCTGTCGCGAGTTACACCGCTAAAATTATCTACTATGGCATCTCTACTCTCTACCAGTCTGTTATATAATGTCGACTTACCAACATTTGGCCTGCCAACAATTGCTACTATATTAGCCATAAAATTATATTTAAAAGTATGAAACAGAAAACGGCAGTAAATTCATATAGAACTACTACTATTTTCTGTTTTCGGAATAGTCTTATTAACAGTATTCTTGATTAAAAATTCAATTTGTTAGTGGGAGAAGCTCACATTGACTGCTCAAATCAATCTAGTACACGAGGCACTTTAAAGTATTCTCCGTTTTGTTGAGGTGCATTTGCCAGTCCTTCTTCTCTGTTTAGGTTACTTACATTGGTATCGTCTCTCATAACATTCAACTCCTCTGTCATGTGAGTTAAAGGAGTTACCCCTTCGGTATCTACTTCGCTTAATTTATCTACCCAGCCAATAATATCGTTTAGACTTTGTAACATTTTTTCTTCGTCGTTCTCATTGAAATAAAGTCTAGACAAATGAGCAATTTTTTCTACTGTAGATTTATCAACTTTCATGGTAACTTCATTTAATATTCAAACACAAATGTCTGAATTAAACAGTAATGTTCTTATAATGTGAAGGAAAATGTAAACTCATTTCTTTTCTTATCACATCTCTTACTTGTTCTTTGAGCTCTGGTAGCTGTTCCATTGTCATCCCTTTTGTAATAATTGGTTCGTGATAGACAATTTTTAACAGGTTCCATGTTAGCTGCAAAGTTTCATCTGGCAAAATTATCCAATTATAAGGAATTGTCACTGGTACAATGGGGATTTGTTTTTCAATAGCTATCCGAAAAGCCCCATCTTTAAACTTTTTTAGGTCTGGAATGTTCTGATCGTTAATTCCACCCTCTGGAAATATGAGTAAACTGTGGTTTCTTTCAACTGCTTTTTTGGCATCTTCAAAAGATCGATAGCTGTCTTTTATGCTTCTTCGGTTTACAGGAATGTGTAACCTTTTAAACATATAGCCAAAAAGCGGAATTTTGGTAAGCGAGCTTTTGCCTACAAATACAACAAACCTTGGAGCAGAAAAACCAACTACCGGAATATCTAAATAAGAGTTGTGGTTAGCACAAAAGATATAAGGTTCTTTGCTATCGTAAATTCCTTTTTTAATTACTTTAATAGGCATCAGTATAGATGTAAAAACTATAGATGCCCAAAACTGGTTGATCCAGCGAGCATGTTTATGCCATTTATATTTTTGAACGATTAATGCAAATAATGGAAATAGTGCTAAGTAGTAAACTATAAAACATAAAAATCCCCAGATGGCATATAGCGTTTTTAGAAGCTTAAGCATTGGTTGCTGGTACTTTAATTTGAGGCAATAATGGATTGATAATGATTGATTTTGTTTTTTGGTAAGAAATATAATTCAATTTCTTTTTGATGGGCTGAATTATCTATATCGAAACTCATCAGTTTTTCATCTCCAAGAAAATATACCTGATAATTCAGGCCGTTAAGCATATTAATAATTTCTCTCTTATTTTCTAAAGGATCAATTTCAATTTCGAGTATTGGCTGCTGATTTTCTATTATTTCTTTAAATAAAGGCAAAATATGTAGCTCGTAACCTTCAACATCGCACTTTATAAAAGAGATATTTTCTAAACTTCCGAAGAGCGATTGAGGGCGCATCATTAAAGTTTCATGCTCAAATGCTACATTGCTATTTGTAGTAGATTCTTGTACTTCCGTTCTGCCATGCCTAATTACTCCTTCTACTTCTGGAGTAATCATTTTTATCTTTTTATTATCATCTTCACCCAAAGCATAAGGCATTACTTCTACATTGCCGACTGCAAATTTTTTAATGTTTTTGTTAAGGTGTTCTCTAAAAGCTGCTACAGGTTCTACAGAATATAATTTTCCCTGTTTACCAATATATCTAGAAAGTGGGATGGAGAAGTAACCCAAGTTAGCACCAATATCGATACAAACATCTCCAGGTTTTACCAGATTTTTAAGGAAGCGTACTTGTTTGTGTTCGCCAAGATAAAATTTGCTAGTATAAGTTTTGAGAAAGACATAACTAATAAAAGCAAGGTAGTTCTGGAAACCCAGAAGTTTAATAAGTATTTTTCTAATCAGCATAATTCGCTACAACCATTTAAGCAGCAAATCTATCATTTTTTTCACTTTAGAGTCATAAGGTGGGTAGAAAGGTTTTGCACTAGTTAAGCCAATTCGCTGATAAAGAACCGCTCTTTCATTAGAAAAAGCCAGATATCCGTACTTACCATGCGATTTACCAATACCACTGTTGTTTACTCCGCCAAATGGCAAATCGTTATGCGCAATATGTAGAATCACATCATTTATAGTAGTACCACCTGCTGAGGTGTTTTTTAAGATGTATTTTTGAGCTTTTTTGCTTTTACTAAAAATGTAAAGCGAAAGAGGTTTTTCTTTAGCTCGAATAATTTTTATGGCTTCATCAATATTGTCGTAAGTGATAATGGGCAAAACGGGGCCAAATATTTCTTCTTCCATTATTTGTGAATCGGGAGTAACATTGCTGAGCATAGTAGGAGCAATGTAATTAGTTTGAGCGTTGGTATTTCCTCCTTCTTCGAGTACAGCTCCTCTGTCGAGTGCATCGCCAATTAAATCGCTAATTCTTTGGTGGTGTTTTTCATTAATGATGCGGCAATAATCATTTGAGCTTTCTACACCTTTTCCATCTCGGTTATAAAACTGATTAATTCTGCTTTTTACATTTTGCACAAACTCCTCTTTTTTGTCTTTGTGGATCAATAAATAATCTGGGGAGATGCAGGTTTGTCCATTATTTATCAATTTGCCCCAAGTTATTTTTTCTGCTGCATCATTAATATCAGCCGTTTCATCTATAATTACTGGTGATTTTCCACCAAGTTCAAGTGTAACAGAGCTAAGATGCTGAGCGGCAGCTTTCATTACAATTTTGCCAACAACCGGGCTACCAGTAAAAAATATATGGTTAAAAGGTTTTTCGAGTAATTCTGTTGCAGTCTGTACATCACCTTCAATTACAGTAACATGATCTTCACTATAAGTTTCTGCAATCATCTTTTTAAGAAGGGCAGATGTATGACTGGTAATTTCAGATGGTTTTAAAATAATATTGTTACCTGCTGCTAAAGCATAAATAAGTGGACTTATAGCCAATATAAAAGGGTAGTTCCAAGGGGCAATAATCAAACACACACCTTTAGGCTCAGTAATAATTCTGGATCTGGTACCAAACAAAGCAAGTGGCATCCCTGCATTTTTTTGTTTCATCCATTTTTTTAATTTCTTAATTGCATGTCTTACTTCTAAAACAGTAGGTAAAACCTCAAGAAAATCAGATTCTACATGGTTCTTTTTAAAATCTTGATAAATCGCTTCTTGAATCTCTTCTCTGTATTTTAATACAACTGCTTCCAGTTTTTTAAGGTTGGTGAGCCTTTCCTTATAGCTAGGGTTCGGGTGCTTATGATATCTATTTAGCTGTTTTGAGAAAATCTGGCTTACGTGTGTGTTTATCGAGAGATTATTGGTAGTGGCTTCCATTGCTATTGGTCTAGTGTAAGTCTTTTTTATTTGAAATTTAATCAATTAAGGCTAAAAGATAAAAAAAAGGAGTCCCTAAAAGGAACTCCTATAAGCCTAAAAAATTAAGCTGAAAAAATATTTTTGTATGCAGTTAAAAACTGCTTTTTAATTCTCTCTTCTACAAATTTCAGTTTTACATTAATTGTGAAAAACTAAGAATTTGCCCTTTTCTTTAATCGAGTGCAAAGCTAATATAACAGGGCATAGGTGAAAGGATTTAGTATTAAAAAATTAAAAATTTTATTTTCAGAATTGTGAAAGAAAGTTTCAAAAAAAGGAGGGATTCTGAGGCTGTGAATAGCAATTGCTGTTATTTATATGTATAAACAGCTTTTTGCGTCATAAAAAGTTTTTTAAAGCTTAATATATAAATAGTTTAATACTATGATTTTTTTATATTTGTCGCATTAATTGACACATACCTATAGCCAATCAAACAAATTTCTATAAAATTTTAGAATATTAGCGCGTACACCCATTTTTTAATTTTTATAGATTTTCCATTCAAATTAGTGCATTTATGATTAGAAGTTTACAAGTTCTGTTAATTGCAGTATGCTTGTCATTTTTCCAGATGGAAGCATTCTCGCAGGGAACTACATCATCCAGAATGACAGGAACTGTCGTTGCTGAGGAAGGCCCATTACCTGGTGCCACTGTTTTAGCGACACACACTCCGACAGGTTCTAGATTTGGAACTGTTACCAACTCAGAAGGTATTTTCACTATCAACAATATGAGTGTAGGTGGGCCATATACCGTACAGATAAACTTTGTTGGTTACCAAGAAATAAAGAAAGAAGGAATTTATCTTACTCTAGGTCAAACTTACCAGTTAAGTGTTGAGCTTTCAGAATCTGCTCAACAACTTGATGAAATAGAAGTTTTAGCAGCTCCTGGCGATGTGTTTGATGGAAACAAAACTGGTGCTGAAACATTTGTAAGTAAGAAAACGATCAGTGAAATCCCAACAGTAGAGCGTGGTCTTAACGATTATACTCGTCTTACTCCTCAAGCTAATGTTTCTAGTTCTGCTGCAACTAACGAAGGAGCCATCTCTTTTGCAGGTGTAAATAACCGTTTTAATGCAATCTTTATAGATGGAGCTGTAAATAATGACGTATTTGGTTTGGCTAACTCAGGTACTAATGGTGGTCAGGCTGGTATTTCTCCAATTAGCCCAGATGCAATTGAGCAAATTCAAGTAGTACTTGCTCCTTACGATGTTACATTAGGCGGTTTTGCCGGTGGTGGTATTAATGCGGTAACTCGTAGTGGTACAAACGAATTTGAAGGTTCTGTATACTATTATTTTAGAAATCAGAATTTATCTGGAAAAACACCTACTGATGATCCAGATGCTACTAGAGAGAAATTAGCAGACTTTAATGTAAAAACTTATGGTGCTAGACTTGGCGGGCCAATCATTAAAAACAAACTTTTCTTCTTTACGAATGTGGAGTTTCAAAGAAATGAAGAGCCAAAGCCATTTATTTCTAGCAATTATGTAGGTAACTCTTCAGTCGAAGAAATTGAAGCATTAGCAGATTATGTAAGATCTACTTATAACTACGAGCCAGGTGGTTTCTTAAATAATGCTGAAACTACAGATGGAACTAAGATTTTGGCTAAATTAGACTGGAATATTAACGATAGCCACAAACTTTCTGTAAGACATAGTTATGTAAAAGGTGACACTAAAATCTTCCCTCGTCCAAATAATACCAGTGTTATTTTTGAAAATGTTGGTTACATCTTCCCTTCAACTACCAACTCTTTTGCGGCTGAATTAAAAAGCTCATTTGGTAGTAATGCTTCTAACAGCTTAATATTTGGTGTAACTACAGTAAGAGACGATAGAGATGTATTGGGCGATCCTTTCCCTCAAATTATTTTAGATGATGGTAATGGTGCTTCAATTACAATTGGTACAGATAACTTCTCATATTCTAATATTGTAAATCAAGATGTTTTCACTTTAACAAATAACTTCAACCTATATAAAGGAAAACACACATTTACATTCGGTACTCACAACGAGTTCTTTAAAATTCAAAACCTTTTCACCATCTTCTCAACTCCTCGTTACCAGTATTTCTATAGTGGTAGAGAAAGATTTATGAATGGAGATGATGCAGATTTAGTGCTTTTTGGACATGAGCAATTAGCCGAAGGTCAAGACGAAATTAGATTAGGTGATGCGGCTACAAACCTTGGCCCTACATTTAAGGCTTTACAAATGGCATTTTATGCACAAGATGAGATTCAATTTACTGAGCATTTTAAGTTAACTGCTGGTGTTAGAGTAGACGTTCCTATCTTCTTGGAAGATCCTCCATTAAATAATACAGATTTTAATGAGAACACAGTACCGCTTATCGAAGAGTACTACGATCTAAAAGGAGCAAGAGCAAGTAACACTCCGAATACTCAATTACTTTGGAGCCCAAGAGTTGGTTTTAACTGGGATGTTAGCCACGACAAATCAACTCAGTTAAGAGGTGGTATTGGTATCTTCTCTAGTCGTGTTCCTTGGGTTTGGCCAGGAGGTATGTACATCAGAAATGGTCTGAACAGTAACTTTGTTGTAGGTGGTGGTGTGCCAGTTTTAGGAACTCCAGAAGAATGGAAAGCAAACTTGTATGATGGTACAAGTCCTGCTGGTGATGTGGATTTATTTATTGAAGATTTCAAATATCCTCAAGTATTCCGCTCAAGTATCGCTGTTGATCAAAAATTACCTGCTGGTTTAGTTGGTAGTGTAGAATTCCTTTACACTAAAACAATGAATAACATTGATGTAAAAAGTGTAAACGTAAAACCTGCAGTTGGTACTTTAGAAGGAGCAGACAACAGACCTGTATTTGATTATGGAGATGCAGTAGATGATACTTACTCAAACATCACACTAGTAGATAATACCAACAGAGGTTACACTTGGAACTTTACTGCTTCTATTATGAAGCCTTTCGAAAATGGTTTAACTGCAAGTTTGGCTTACTCTTATACAAGAGCAGAGTCTTTATTTGATGGTACTGGTTTTATTAATGATGAAAACTGGGAAAGTATTCAAAGTGTAAATGGTAAAAACAATCCTTCTCTTTCAAGGTCATTCTTCGATGTAGGATCTAGAGTAATTGGTTTTGTTTCTTACAAAAAAGAATACTTATCTAATTTCGCCACTACTATTTCTCTTTTCTATAATGGTCAGTCTGGTCAGCCTTATTCTTATGTATATAATGATGAAGGAACTTTGACTAATGAGTCAAATGGTGGTTCTGCTACTAACTTAATTTATGTTCCTGAAAATCAAGGTGAAATTTTATTAGTAGACCAAGTTGTTGATGGTAATGTAGTAAAAACTGCAGCACAACAATGGGCAGAATTAGATGCTTTTATTGCTAATGATGAGTATTTAAGCAGTAGAAGAGGAGATTACGCTGAAAGAAATATGTCAAGAACTCCATTCGAAAATATCATAGATTTAAAAATTTTACAAGATTTTTACATCACAGGAGGCAATGGAATGAAGCATACCTTGCAAGTTTCGTTTGATATATTTAACTTCACGAACCTTATCAATAAAGACTGGGGAAGAAGGTATTTTGTAAGTGACAATCAGTATCAGCTGATTAACTTTGAAGGATTTGTGGGAGATACAGAACAACCTTCATTTACATTCAACGACCCAGGTAAACCATACGATATTATACAATCAGGCATATACAGTGCAAGATGGTCTGCACAGCTTGGTTTAAGATATAGTTTTTAACTAATTTATTTAGTTAGTACTCCTGATCAATTATTTAAACTACAACAATCAATCACTCACTTAAAAGAGAAGCATTTATTTTGCTTCTCTTTTTTTTTGAAAAAAATTTCCCTCTCGCTAAAACTTTTTTTCAACTCAGTTCATCACAGAGTAAATTGAATATAAAATTTACGCTACAATCCTGACAAAGTGAATACATTATCCATCGAGGAATTGGTAGAACATGCAAAAAAAGGAGATAATACAGCTTTTAATAAGTTGGTGAAACTGTGGTATACAAGAATTTACAACTATTCTTTTAAGTTTTTGGGCGAACACGACACAGCAATGGAAGTGACCCAAAAAACATTTATTTCACTTCATCAGCATTTAGAGAAACTAAAAGAAGCTCGATTTTTTAAAGCTTGGGTTTACCAGATTGCTACAAACTATTGCAAAGAAGAAGTAAGAAAGCAAAAACGGAAGTGGGTTTTGCCCTTTGTAAGTTTTAAGAAACAAGTTGATGATGAAATTTTTACTGATGTAAAAACTAGTGAAAAAGGCCCTGAACATCTCATTGAAGAAGCAGAAATAAACAAACTAATAATAAAGGCACTAAAAAAATTACCAGAAGAGCAGCGTACTGTAGTAATTATGAAAGAGTATGAATGCCTCAAATTTAAAGAGATTGCCGAAATCCTTCAATTGTCTGAAAATACTGTGAAATCCAGAATGTATTATGGACTAAAGCACTTAAAAGAAATTTTTGATAAATGGAATATTAAAAAAGAAAATTTTTACTATGAACTCTAACATAGATAAATCAACTATTATCGATTATCTCTATGGAGAGATGAACGAAGACGAAAAGTTACTTTTTGAGCAACAGCTTGAAAAAGATCCAGCACTTAAAGCAGAGGTAGATGCGATGATTGAGACAAGAAGTTTTCTTAATAAAGCATCTGTGCAAGAACCTACAGAGCCATTAATTCTAAATGGTTTAAACAACTTTAATAGCCAATCTAAAGACACTTTATGGCGAAAATGGGCAAGTGTAGCAGCAGCACTTTTGGTTATACTAGTGGCAGCAGCTTGGTGGAATTTGGAGATCGAAATGGGCGATGGAGAATTGCGCATTAGCTTCAATAAAAATTATAACAAGGTACAGCAAGCTGAGATTAAAAAACAGAAAGATGCGCTGGAAGAAGAAATTGCGAAGCAAAAAGATTTAATGAATCAGGCTTTAAAAGAGCGAGTGGCTCAATTAGAAGATAGTCTTTATTTAGGCTACACAAATATTAAAAGCGAGTTTCAAGAACTTGTAAGCCAGCAAAATGTACAGGTGCAAAATCAACAAAGAGTGTATCTAACTCCCGAAGATGTTGAAAAACTCATGTGGAAAATTAATGAAGAGAATTTCAAAAATACCACATTGTTACTCTCAAAAACTTCTGAGAGTCAGCAAAAATATACCGAAGAGCTTATGAGAGAATTTGCAGAGTTTGTGGATGAAAAGCGACAGAACGATTTGCAATTGGTGAGCTATGCATTAAACAAGCTAAAAACCGATACTCAAGCTCAACAAGAAGAGACTAATATCATTTTAGCCAAGCTAATTAACGAATGGAATAAGGAGAGTGAAACTAAAAATTTTAATAAAAAATAAAGATATGAATAAGGTGTATGATAGGCTTTTTAAGGCTTTGCTTTTGATCTTTTTACTTGTTTCTCAAAACAAAATGTTTGCTCAGAATGCAGATATGTCGAAAGATTTAAAAGTGATGGAAGAGATTCTCACGGAGTTAATAAATAGAGAATCTGAAAGTAATAGCAGGTCTAGAAGTGCAAAAGCAAGTGCTTCTTATATAGAAAATTATGGAATAATAATGCGAATGCCAGCCTTAAAATCAAATACTTATATAGGTGTTGGAGATGTTGCCATCGCTACTGATCTTGGGCAGAATCAAAGGATAGTTTTTAATTCTAATAGTAATACAGTTGTAACAGGTAGTGTAACTTCAACTGTAAAAGTAGATTCTGTTACTCAGAAGTATCAGAGCGATAAGGTAGAGAAGATACAAAAAATCATGAAAACGTTTTTGGTAAATTACGGAGATTTAGCGCGTGATCTACCTGAAAATGAAAAGATAATACTGTATTATGCCGAAGAAGGTAAAAACGAATCTTATGTAATTTGGAATGGAGTAAATAGTGCATCAAGTTATTCTACAGGAAATGCAAAATCAGAAAAGTTAAGACAAATTTCGGCAGAGGTTCTAAAGTCTGATCTGATAAAGTTTAAGCAGAAAAACTTATCTGAAGATGACTTTTGGTCGATGGTAAAAGTAAAAGTTATTAAAGGAGAAACTAAGGATGACGAAACGCTAGAATATGGAATTCTGGCAAAAATTTTCGAAAGTTTGCTCTCTTCAACTAACGAAAATACATTTTATCCTGGAGATGATGATCTAGCTGTTTTAAGTTTCCACGAAGAGAATAATGTGAAATTTCAGGTTCTTAGTGGTTTAGGAGTTGTTTACCATATTTCATTGGGTTATCCTGTTGTATTGGATGCAGAAGTACAATCTAGAAATTTTTATAGAAATGCTCGTGTTAAAAGTAATGATGAAGAGGAAGACGAAGATGAAATTGAAGAAGATTGGAAAGATGAAAGAGATGCAAAGGTGAGTGAGATTTATCCTGAGTTTATTGATGAGCTCAAAAAAAATATAGTAGAATATGGAAGAACACTAAGGAAACTAGAAAAAGGTGAGTTATTAATTGTTGAAGCTGATATGCCTTTCTGTTTTGAATGTGAAATGCCTGCTACTGTAAAACTTTCGATCGAACAATCTGTATTAGATGCTTACGATTCAAGAAAGATAGATCTAGATGATGCGATTGATAAGATTATTGTAAAAGAAGAAGGCAAAGCAAGCGAAAGAAGCCGCCGAAACAATTTTCTTTTTAATTGGAGAGAGTGATATAAAAAACGCCTTGAATCAGCATCAAGGCGTTTTTTTATAAGTATTAGTTAGGGCAAGCAATTTGTGTTTTTACAAACTCGCCATTATTATCAATGGTAACTCTGAAACAATTTCCATTCGGACTTTTCAGGATGATACCTTTATTCACATCATTAATGTAAACATCACCATCTGTAACTTCTAATTTAGCTTTTGGCTGTTCTGTTCCAATACCTACATTACCAGTGTTATCAATTCTCATTCTTTCATAAGGAAATTCCCCATCTGAGCCAGTTTCAAATTTGATAATTCCACTTGAGTTAAACGCGCCTAATACTAAACCTGAACCATTTGACACCACTTGTCCAAAATCACTATATCTACTTTGTGCATAAGAGCTTGAAATATGTAACAATCTTAGATGATTTCCACTTGCTCCTGCTCGCATAGTAATACGTGCCATCGAGCCGAAATCAGTAGAGCTATTTCTAAGATTAAGTAATGTTCTATCATCGGCCAGACCAGTTGTATTGCCCTCAATAGAAAGTAAATAGTCTGAAGTATTT
>PBYL01000012.1 GCA_002729595.1 Thalassovita sp.
CCCCAGGCTTCATAACCACTGTATCTGGGATCAATATCAAAAGCAACCCCACGACCTACATCAACACCATCTCCAGAAGTACTCCAAATAATAGAACCATTGGCTGCATCATGCATTTCTACCCCATGAGCTCCATAACAAGAGGGGCATTCGTGTACCATAAAAATTTCCTGGCCAGCCCTGTTTGGGTCCATATCTGACAAATGCAATGCATCTCCATGACCTAATCCGGTAGTATACAAACCTGTACCATTATCATCAATTGTGGCAGCCCCATAAACAATTTCATCTCTACTATCTCCATCTACATCCCCAATTGTAAGACTGTGTGCTCCCTGACCAGCATAACCCCCATTACCAGAAGTGTTACTATCAAATGTCCATCTTTGAGTAAGTTGTCCATTTCGCCAGTCCCAAGCAACTAAAACGGAGCGAGTATAATAACCTCTACACATAATCAAACTGGGTTGTTGGCCATCTACATAAGCGATTCCAGCTAAAAATCTATCCACCCGATTTCCATAATTGTCTCCCCAACTACTTACGGAACCTCTTGCAGGTACATAGTTCGTAGTAGCCATAGCCGCTCCGGTTTCTCCATTAAAAATAGTTAAGTATTCAGGCCCAGATAAAACATAACCACCTGAATTTCTGTAATCTGCACTAGCATTTCCAATTACTGTTCCCTGACCGTCGATGGTGGCATCTGCAGTTTTACAAGCTACTTCTGCCTTTCCATCACTATCTAAATCATAAACCATAAATTGGGTATAATGCGCACCTGCTCGAATGTTTCTACCCAAATCGATTCTCCAAAGTCTTGTGCCCTCTAAGGTATATGCATCCAGATAAACATTTCCAGTATAACCCGATTGGGAATTATCTTTTGCATTGGATGGATCCCATTTTACAATAATTTCATAATCACCATCTCCATCTAAATCACCCACACTGCAATCGTTTGGACTGTAAGTGTAGCTTACATTATCGGGAGTAGTGCCACCAGAAGGCCTTTGTAAATTCAATGTAAGATAAGGTTGTTGCCAAACAGTAGCAGTTTCAGAGGCTACCTGCTCCACTCCATTTACTACTGCTCTTACTGAATAAGTTCCATTGCTGGAAGTATTATCCACATAATTGGTTGCACTTGTAATAGGAGAAGAATTAAGTAAAGTTGATCCTCGATAAACATTGAAACTGGTATTAGAAGATTCTATTCCCCATAACCTCCATGAAACAAAAACCTCACTACTACTTGTTCTCACAGAGACTAAACCCCTATTTAAGCCTTCCATGTATTTTTGAGCGTAGAGATTGTTTTCAAATAAAATAAAAGTAAAAAATAAGGAAAATAATAAAATACGATTGTTTGATACCAAGTACATCTTTCGTGATGAACTTAATAAGGTTGTTTTGATTTTCATATTTACTTATTAAAATAGGTTATTAATTAATAGCTACATTCCGCTATTCTTTCAGTATTGTGAATCGATTGAGAAAAGCACAGAAAACGATATGGAGAAACTCCATACCGTTTATTAAAT
This sequence comes from Thalassovita sp., assembly GCA_002729595.1. Classification (GTDB taxonomy): domain Bacteria; phylum Bacteroidota; class Bacteroidia; order Cytophagales; family Flammeovirgaceae; genus Chondrinema. The sequence goes on from PBYL01000012.1 coordinate 1,545, forward strand.
CTCATTTTATAATTCACTGTTTTATAAATCTCTTAGATAATAGACCAGACTTACTCTGTAATTGTATGATATAAGTACCCTTTGGTAGTTTACTTACATCAATTTCAGTCTGATAAACTTTTGCATTTATCTTGAATATTTCAGAACCAGTAAGATTGAGTATCCTTATTATTTCTGTTCCAGTAAATTCTGGAATCAATACATTTACTGTCTTATTTGCAGGAGAAGGATAAACCTCAAACTCAACTGATCGTTTCTTTTCCGAATTATTTGGAGATGCCGCAATACGTGAAGCACTGATATTAATTTTTCCTACACCTGCATGATTATTAAGTATCGATGGTGTTTCGCTGGCACTGTTCAATACATCAGTATAGGTATAAGGAACATTTAATGTACAGGAAAGTGGCTCGTTTAAATCACTAGAGCTACCATAATCAAAACAATCCCCATTTTCACAATTACTCCCTGAAACCACAATGTTATTTCCTTCTAAATCTACTCCGCCCAGTACATCGCTGTAAGCAGAAACCCAAGGGAAATTCGCGTTTTCAAAGTAGGTATTTTCAATTCGGATACAGGCACCAATTCTGGAATTGATGGTAGTAGAAACTACATCGGTGTAGTAGTTATTAAATATATGTCCCTTCCCAGATCTGAATAATGGCAACCTAGAATTCACATTCTCATATTTGTTATGGTGGTACGTTACTTTTCTATCGTAATCATCACTTTCTGAACTGCCTGAAAGGCTTGTTTTCCAACTATCATGCAGATAATTCCATGAAAAGGTGATATAATCTGCTTCAGCCTTTATATCGAATAATCCGTCATATTCATCTTTATCACCATTGATATCATATTCATTGTATAATTCACAATGGTCTACCCAAACATGATCAACAGGACCTTCCAAACTGATACAATCTTTATCACCAGATTTTACATGATGGATTCTCAGGTTACGAATAATGATATTATTGGTTCGGGTCAGCTTAATACCTATTCCATTAAACTCTGCCCCTGATCCTAAGCCTAGAATAGAGATATCCTCCACATCCTTGATATCTATTTTAGATAGGCCCGAAGAATTTGAAAGGTTTATGGTTCCACTTACATAAATGGTTAATGGCTGGCTGCCTTTATTGCTAATGGCATCTTGTAAAGCTGTTCCTGTTGAAACTGTAACCGAATTTCCACCTTGTCCACCAGTGGTGTTGCCATTTACGGTAGCATAACCTAGAATACGGAAATCCACATTACCATTTCCACCATCCGGAGCAAAGTTAGCCGTTACGGATTTATTGCTATTCATGGTAATTGAAGTGGTAGCACCTCCACTGGCATCGCCACTCCATGAACTAAATGCATAGCCATTATTAGGAATGGCTGTAAGGGTAACTACAGTACCTGCCGGATAAGTGCCTCCTTGCGGACTCAAGTTAATTGATCCATTACTGGCATTGGTGGTTAGTGTATAATTTTCGGTGGTAGTACATGAAGTTGCCGATGGATTTGTTCCAGTAATTTCTATCCAGTCTATATTGGCTAAACCGCTGCTGGTTGTGGCTTCCAATCGGATAGTATTTTCTCCTGCATTTAAATTCACACTTGCAGCACTGCTTTCCTGCCAGGTTGTCCAAGAGCCGGTTGTAGGTAAACTCACACTTGTAGCTGAATTGCCATTGATGAGGATATTTCCTGGTCTGTCTGCTCCTCCCCCGTTGGCAAAACGCCATTGTAATGTATAAATCCCACTAGTTCCTGCATTTACTTTCCATTCAATAGCAGTTCCCAAAGCATTTTCTGTATTGGCAAATCCTACACCTGTAAAACCACTATTGTTATTATCTACGGTACCATCAAGACTACAAAAACCTAAAGCTTGTTCCTGAATCTGAACAGTAGTGGGTTGGCCTCCAATTTCGGTAAAATTAGCCGTCACAGTTTTGTTTCCATCCATTGTAATGGTCGTAGTAGTAGAAGTACCATTCGCATCTCCACTCCAAGAACTAAAAGTATAACCACTATTTGGAGTAGCAGTTAAAGTAACCTGCGTTCCAGCAGCATAAATACCTCCTGAAGGTGAAACAGACCCATTACTTGCATTCACAGTAAGGGTATAGTTGGGTGTTACAACTCCCCCTCCTGTAAATTCAATCCAGTCAATATCTGCAAATTCGGCATCTTCATCAGTTGTAAGAATTATGGTATTAGCCCCAGAATTTAAGGTGGCTGAGAAGGAATAAGTATCAAATGCAGAACTCGGTGTTTCAGCAAGAGAAATACTGGTTGATGAACCATTTACAGCAATTGTGGCCTCTCCACTCATACTGGCTTTTCGGGTGTATCGCAAAGTAATTTCATAAGTTCCAGAGGATGGTGCTGAAAAACTCCAAACGATTTGTTTTCCAGGATCATTCGAAAGGTTAATCGCAGTCCCATTATCAGCGTTGCTGTATGATTTTAATGAACCATCATAAGAAATTGTACCCGGATCAGTATCTTCAATCCTTGTGGTAGATCCACCACCTCCACCAATCGATGAAAAGTTAGCAGTTACGGTTTTATTGGCATCTACCACTACATCAGTAGTAGCTGAAGATGGACTAACCACAGCACCACTCCATCCATTAAAAATATACCCGGTATTTGGAGTTGCTGTTACAGAAACTACTGTTGCTGATGCATAGGTTCCACCACTGGTACTTACAGTTCCTCCCGGACCAGCATTTACTGTCAGTGTATAATTAATTGGTTGCACAACTCCACCATACTCAATTGCCCCTAAATCTGGTGCTGAACCATTATAGGAAATACCCGATACAGAACAACCGCCATCAACTAATGGACTATTTGAATTAAGGGTTAAAAAACCATTCGAAGTAGGGTCATGATCAGGCCCGGGAGTCATAGTCTGGAAATCCGAACCAGATGCAGTGAATCCATAGGAATAATCAGAATCTGTGAGGGCATTACAACTTGCTACATTTCCCACTATTCGATCGGTATGATTTCCATCAAAAGATACATTATTTCTAAATATATGGCTGGCATTATCCCGGGTGTGAATATTATAGTCCGCATTGTTATAGGAAGTATTATTTATGAACTGAATACTGCCTATATTGCCATTATCTGTAAAACCATGTTTGCCATTATTAAAAGCTATACACCGTCTTACAATATGGTTGATCTCATGGGCAGACGAACCTAGCTTAAAACCATTTTTATCTCCACCTCCTGAAGTAGAACCATCCGTTAAAATCCCATTATTGTGAGCAATGCAATCCTCAAATACCACCACACCAATTGGACCAGTATCAGATTTGGTATATAAATCCCATCCATCATCAATATTATGGTGCGAGACACAGCCTCTAAATACATTTCCAGTTCCACAAGTAAGTTTAGCAGCAAAGCCATCGGCATCCTCACTGTCTGAATCAGCGTTATCGTAAGCCTCACAATTAAGAATAAGGTTATTAGAAGGCCACTCACTAATCTGGTCTGCATTGGTATTATACCGACTCAATTGTAATCCACTATCGTGGTTTCTTCTAAATATACACTCTTCAATAATGTGATTATTCCCGGATAATAACATCCCATTATCCCCGGCTTCTTCGATGATTATGCCTTTAAAATGCCAATAATCGCCATCAAGCACAACACCTCTGTTTGATGAATTTTCTGACATGGCCGCAAAACTAATAATGGGTGTTCCTCCATCAGCAAAAACCTTTGTTCTACTTCCAGAGTTACCACTATTTGTTATTACTATGGATGATGAATAACTATAGGTACCTCCAGCCATGTAAATGGTTCCCCCTGAAGAAACTGAATTGACGGCATTGGTAAAAGTAGTGGGTGATGATGGATTCGTTCCTGCATTGTTGTCTGAACCGCTTGGTGAAACATATAATACAGATTGTGCTGTAATACTGCCAGAAACTATTAGACATAGAAATAGCAGTAATGAAATAGTTTTCATTTTCATATAAATAGATAGTAAAAATTAAAAAATGATTTGTTAATTGAATTTGTCTGAAATTCTAAATCTAGTAGGCTGTTGAAAGTGGGTTTACAGTTAAACTTTTTAAGTATTAACTGAATAAAAAAATCAGATCAATTTTGGAGCTATAGCTTTACAATTAATTAGTAAGGGATAGTTATATTTTATAATTGTAATAGCGTTTAAGTAATACTTAATATAGGGTAATTATATACTGCTCACAAGTTAGAATAGGCGAAAAACAAAAAATGAATGCTTAAAGTTAAAAACTGAATGATGATGATTTAGATTTACCTACATATTAATAAAGAAATAACCAATACTAAATAAACTTCATAGAAGATGAAACACAAATTTTGACTTTTTGAATGAGAAGCTTAATACAGCTATAAGGAAATTACGTTTGTTCTGTCATAAATAAAAAACCGTTTCTGAATAGATTGATTTTAAGCTAAAAAATATTTGAGCCTATTCTCAAATAAGAGATATAAGGAAAATAACTGCCTAAAATATTCAGTTATCCATTTTTAAGACGCATGTAGCAACTTTTCAACCTGCCATTATTTTGATCCTTAACATTAGATAGAAATGCATAGGTATTGGAGCTTTGGGATTCTTTTTCTCCAGTTAGGCTGCTCACCTCTCAGATGGATTTAAAGATTGGTTTATTTGTAGTTGGCTCATTATCTTCACTGTATTAAACTAATTTTATAACTAAGCACATCTATCAAGGTGTTAATTGCAATTAAATGAATTTAAAGTACTTTGTGATTTTAATACAACTTTTAATCTGCATTGAAGTACATGCACAAAATAGTGATACACTTTTATACGAAGGAAGTTTTTCATTGGAATTTAGGTTTTTGCCTAAATATCAGTCAATTACAGATGAAATTTATCGAGTTTGTAAACTAGATAGTGGGTTATTTGACGATCTCTATTACAAATTCCAAATAGCAAAAGATGGAACTACAAGAGATATTAAGATCACTGGAAACTTGTCAAATTACAGTGCTAATGACCTAAAAGATAAGTTGAGTTCAGAAAAACTATTTAAACCTGCAAATAGCAACAGAACTGTCTACTTCTCATGCCATCTAAAAGGCAATATGAATTCAACACATCCGCAAGATTCTGTTTTTAAAGATATCATTTTTGAACCTCCATTAATAAACAATGATCTAGCAAATATGAATAAATATGTGAATAAATTGTTGAAACAGAATTTCAATACCACCCAAGAGAAGGTGAAAACATTTATTCAACTAACTCTAAAAGTAAATAAACCGATTAAGAAATTAAAAATACATAAAGGTACAAGTCATATCAACGATCAAATCATTGCTGATTTGGTTGCTAAGGAGGTTTTTAATAATGAGGACTATATCTATCAGGTAAATCGAAAAACACCAAGAATGAAAAAGTCTATAGAAATAGTTCTACCAATAACAGCACCTGTTGTAAAAACAGATAGTATTGTGTTGCCTTACAAATTGATTTATTTCCCCAAATACCGCCTCAAGCGTAAAATTCGATATGACGGTTTTAACTTAAGAGGTAATGATGTAAAATCATATATTAACGATAGTAGTTTACTAGAAATAGAGGAAGTTACATATTCCTACAATGAATACAACCAAATCAACCATATTAAAACTAAATATATAAAAAAGGATTCTGCGTTTACCAAATTTGATTCCATCACCTATCATAAGACTGATTCTGTAACTATATTTAATAAGGAGGAAAATCGGTACTTATATAAGAAACTTTTCAACCAATCGGATGTAATGCTGGCTATAAACACAAAAAAGGAACCGGTGTTCACCCATGGAAATTATTCATATTCAGTATCTAAAAATGATAATCGTATTGTAAACCTTGAGTCAAAACATAAATATACTGATGGTTTTAAGCTTATTGAGGAAAAAGATAGGTCTCAATATCTTTATGATAGTAGTGGACGAATCAGTATGATAATTGAAGAAGGAAGTGAAGTAAAAACAACGTTTACCTACTATGATGATGGCTATGTAGAAACCTGGTCAGATGGTTATTGGAGTGACCAGAACTACTATTTTTTTGATGATAATGGATATCTTATTGCTCACATAAATGTTTCGGATACTCAACCTTATGTTACGAAATATGAATATGAATTAGGTTGGGGTAATGCAACTTTATTTGAAAATGATAGTTTTATAGAACCTCGAATTTACTGATTTGGAATATACAAAAAAAGAAGACTTCGTATCTTTTAATTCTATGATTTCACAAACAGACTAAAGGACTATCTTCCAAAGAAAAGAATAGGATTATTTAAAAAGTAAAATTGAAATAAACTATCTACAATAATAACTAATCCTTAAAATCACATAATCCCTAGTTATGTATAGTTCACCCTTATATTGCCGTAAGTCAGTCTTTGTCACATCAATTTTAATAATCACTATTAATTTCATTCAATGTATGTTGTATCTCAAGGGAACTTGGCTGAGGTGCATCCATATGCAATAGTTCTCCATTTCTACCGAATAGAAGATCTCTTGGAACAGTATTCAAGTTAAACTCCGTTTTTAATAACTCATAACCTAAACTATCTACCCTATAACTGTTGCCCTTATCAAAAGATAAATATTTTTCTTCTGCCCATTTCCAGTTTTTTGGGTCTTCGTCAATCGAAATGTAAATAAAGTCAACACCTTTCTCACTATATGCTCTTTTCAGCTTTTCAAAATATGGCATTTGAACCAAACAAGGGTGGCACCATGATGCCCAAATATCTATATAAAGCAATTTACCCTGATGCTTGTAGAGCAGTTCGTTGAAAGTAATGGATTCTCCATTATTGCTATATACTAACCATTCGGTATCGAAGCCTTGATCGAGGTTATATTTCTTCGAAAAGTGTTCTACCCATGCCTTTTGCATAGAGTTATTGTTAAGTTCTTGCAAGGTTTCAATACCTTTTGCTACTGATAAAGTTTGTAATATCTGCTCTGTGTGCTTGAAAACAAGTAGGTCNCGCATAGTCNGTGGAAACTCATTTGTTGAGGCAATAAACTCCCTTAGACTCTTTCTACCTACGGCACTTTTATTCAAACAATTATCATAAAATGTNTTTAGNAANTCNTCCCAAAAGNTATAAGCAACNGTATTGCCCATTTGNGTGGGCAAGCCAATATGTNCTTCTTTAAAAGCTTGGNTTACCATCGCNTTCTTAGTACAATCAATAGAATTGATTCCNTGTAAGTTNAGCAGCATGTCTAGCATCTTGTTTTTCGCNTTGAAATATGATGCGGTATAGNTGTCCAATCNCTCTTTTGTAACTAGGGAATCGATAAAGTTATTTTCTAGAACAAGCTCNTTNAAAGCCTCGGACTTAACTGNTTGCAACTCCTTGGCCATTTCATNTCCNGTTATCANACCAAAACCTCCATTTACTAGTGACCAATAATCGAAGAACCTTTCTTTAGCNGGTTCTTTTTCCCCAAACAATTCATTTTGTTTCCATTTTTCAAAATTGGTTTCATAAACAGGTACTTGCCTATTTAGAATTTTGGNTNGGGGATCTTTTGAACNAAGATCAATATNTATGCTGTCCCCATTTTTAAATAGAAAATAGGAAATGAGGCCTGACTTGTCTTGTAAGCTTATATCTAGGTAAGGTCTCAAGGTCGCTATCTTTATTTGTTTTGTTATGTCTTGAACGGTCATTTTATATGGTATAGACCAGTCATCGATATATGTTAGGAGGCTCTTTTTTTTTGAAGGGCTTTCAAATATCAGAACGATCTTGCCCTCATCCCTTGTCTGACCGTCTTTGCAGCCCATTACCATTATTGGCATGAGCAAAATAAGAAGTAATTTTGTTATACCACTAGTTTTCATACTTGGCAGGGGGGCTTTTTGGTGATTTGAATTGGTCATCGAGAGAGCGATGCATCTCCAAGCTTTTTTTTACACCTTGCTCCAAAGGATGCTCTTGATGCATTTTGTACTTGTTCCAAAAATCAGGGGTATACGGCTTTTCCCATTGAACTGGGGTTTTAGTCCTGTCAATAGCCTCAGTTGATTTGATTTTTTGAAAGGTTTTTGTATTTGGAGGATCAAACCAAATGGTCTCAATATCCATGCGTTCCAAGTGTATATCCCTGTCAATTATGCGCGGCTGGGTAGTCTGTATCATTTGGGGGTAATAGCGTCCGTCGAATTTTTTAAACTTCACCAATTGGGACCATTCCCCATCCCAATGACTAAATTGGTACTCGACTATAGCAAGGTCTTTTGCGTTTATTTTCACATATGTAGTGTTGTTTAAGGGCAATGGGGATTGTACTGACCGGAATGCGATTTGGTAGACAGTATCCCCATCCGTTATAATTTGGTCGACCAACTCACATTGATACTGGTCTATATATTTCTTGAGAGATGCCCAGTTAAAGTGGGTTGATGGCTGCTTGAACATCCTGAGGTAAAACTGTTCATATATTTTTTTCATGGGGTGTATGGGCACATTGAACTTTTCCACTAATGCCTCAGCAGACTTATCGATGTATATATCCAAAAGGCTGTCGCGCTCGTCCCATTCTTGAGACTGGCGGAACTCGTTGATCCTTATTTTTGCGCCAGAGGGGTCGGTACGGTATCCCTTGTCCTGAATAGTAATACTTGCCTCTTGCAAATGAGTAAACTGGTGGTCTCTTGTCGAGACTTTCCGATAAAATCCTTCTAGTTGGTGTGCCTTTTTAGGGTAGTTTTTAGGTATTTTGGAGAAGGCACTTAGCATGAGCTCTTTTAGCATGTCCTCGTCTGATCGTATTACTACTTCTGGTAGCAGCGTAGTTGTCGGAATCAGTGAGATATTTATCGGTCCATCCTGTATCGCTATTGAGGTAAGTGGCAACACCTGTTTATCAAACCCCATACAGGATATGACCAAGGAATCATAGAGAAGTACTTTCGGGAGTATGAGAGAAAAATGACCTTCTTTGTCAGTAAGATCACCGATATAGTTATTGTTTTTTAGAAAACATGCTACGTTTGCCAAGGGCTCCCCATTATCTTGAACCGTTCCTTTTATCGTAATTATATCTTGGGCAGCAGATGTTTGGGAACAAAAGAGCATCAGTATTAAAACATGATATATTTTATTCATTTTCATAGTATTAAGATATATCGTTTTTGTAACTTGACGTATCAAATTACAAAAATGCCACTTGTTTAACAATCGAAATACCATCTAGTATTACAACCAAAAGAAGAACCTACATGAATATTATAATCATAGTAACTTGTGCAACTACGTGAATTACAACTGTACCCTACTACTATACCCTTGTAGATTTCTACGATAAAACATGCACATAATCCCTATTTATGTTATGTAAAAACTTTCTCTATCCCCTTCCCTACTTTTCTAAAATACTATTCTCCCTCAACCATCCTTTTAAAAAATTTTTAGCCCCTTTAAAAGCTCAATTTCAATGGTCATTTTCACCGATTCCTGTAAATTTCAAACCATCCAAATTTTATTTGGGAGTAAAAATTACTAGTATTTCCTTTGTGAAAAAGATCGATCGCAATTATTGAATTTATAAAAATATATAATGTACCTTTATCTAAAGTGTAACCTTATGTTGCCATAAGTCAGTTATCTTTTTTCTAAACTTAATAAGACCAGAAAATAGAAATAGCAACGCCAAAACTACAACACCATAAACTGGTTTAAATTTGGTAGAATAATAAAGTTCAGAATCATCAACTGCCTCCACCTTATCATTTGAAAATACCAGTGCTACATGAAATTTATTATCCTCGCTCAAGAAAAATTTGGGTATCTTTTCGCCTCCTCTATAAATTCGAAAGATATTGGTATGGTTGTAAGTCTCTGAACACATTGGAATACTAACATCCATTTGTTGGGGATTTGCCGGTATTTCAGGAAGTATAAATTTAAGGTTGGTCTGGTGGTTTCCCATCAAGATTCCTCCATCTCTTAATGGAACCTTAATTCCATCCACTTCCAAATGAAAGTTGCGCTGTATTTTTTCTATGATATGGGACTTGAGTTCTTCATTGTTCAACTTAGCAAAATCAGAATTACTCATGTCACGTTTCACATCAGCAAGAAGTCCAGCTTGTGCAAAATTGATCTCTATCATCCATCCGGCTCCTGTGTCTCTAAGCGTGTAACAGGCGATGTTTGTATTGTGAGCCCAGGCATTTACCCAACACAAGCATAAGATAAAGAAAGTAATATACTTTTTCATATTATTGGGGTTTAGCAAATGCATCAACTGACTGTTTTCCTTGAATACATGGAGGAACATTTGTAATACTGGTAGAGGCATGGTAATGGTATATACCGTCAGGATATTCTGTAGTCGGAGCAGTATGACCATTGCAACCATCAAGATCATTTATTTCTACACCCTCTTCATCCTGACCACTATAGATAGGATAGCCATCACGGGCATATCCAACCATTGCAGTTACATCCTGTTCCTTTTTCGTGCAAGCTATACCATTATCCTTATCCAATAATCCTTGTGCCTCAAGTGTGGCATCCATGTGAGCTGCAATAAAGTGCCAATGATAATATCCGGCAGGATCATGATGTCCTCCACACCTGTCCAGCGAAGGGATCTTTCCTTCCCCCTGAGCCTCACTACCTGCAACCAGAGGAGGAGTGCCATTTATCGGTATTCCATCAAGGGCAAGCCCAATGTATTCAACTGTTTCTATATCATCAGGAGCACTTAACGATTCGGGGATTACTGGGATTTCAAAAGTTAATACAAGGTTATCATCCGGCACAGGTTCAAGACAATAACCAAAACTTGGATTATCTGTTCCTGTAAAATCAGAAATCCTGATATTTCCATTGTTACCTATAATATCATAACCATCATTTTCCATTGCCTCAAAAAGTGCTGCATTCATTATACTAAACCCAACAGGATCGCCATTGGTCGGTCCACCATTATCAAGACCATCGCCATTATAGTTGCCAAATCCCCCAATATCATTGATGGTCTCTGGGCAGAATGGACCGTCATCATCTACAGGATTACTATTAAATACAATTTGATAGCAGCTACCTGAACCACCTTCTGCAAACTGGCAATCAACCAATGTAGCACTTATAAATCCAGGCATTGATTCATATTTGGAGATATCAATCACATAGGTAGTAAAAGAAAAACTAGTGGAAGTCTCCCCTCCATTATCATCCTCAGCGATTACTTTACCTGAAATGTCGATCCCTGAAGCCAAGGAACTCAAGTCAAATGAAGTATTGTTCATAGCATCATATTCCTCCTCTCCTATCACCACTTTATAGGTAATTGCATCCCCATCAGGATCCACAGCGGCTGTCCATTCAAGGCTGACAGAATTATGCGTTGTATTGGACACTGTTACAGTAAAAGAACCTGGATCCTGATTTTGAGAACTTTCGGATAAAGTGCTAAAACTAAAACTTGTTTCACTTTGTCCACCAATCCCATCGCTTGCTATTACTTTTCCACTATATGATGTCTCGGCAGATAAGTCTTCAAGCTGAAAAGTAGTGGCTGAAAGGCTCTCCATCACTAAATCTGAGCCGAGTATTATGTCATAAGTGACATTATCCCCATCAGGATCGGTGGCAGCACTCCAACTCAGTTTCACCGTATTAGATGTAATATCTTTCACTTCAACAGTAAAAGCCCCAGGAGCTTGGTTTTGTGGATCATTTATTTCATCTTCTCCACAAGACAAAATAAAAAACAATATGGCAATGAGCAGTATAGGTGAATTTCTCATGAATACTGAATTAGAGAAAAGTAAACTGAAAAAAAATAAAAAAAAATAAAAACTTTGACCAGAAACGCAGATTAACTATCGAGAGTGTGTGAAGCAAAAAGGAACTTGTAAAGTTCTTAGGCATTAACTAAAAAAAATTGGAAAAATTCAATTCATTCTTTCATTGCATTAATTATACTAGATTAAGACTTAAATATGCATGCTATAAATTTGGTGTAAAATACTAATAATAAAACATGCACATAATCCCTATCTATGTTAAATCACAACTTTTTCTATCCCCTTCCCCTCTCTTCTAATATACTTCTTACACACTCATATATTAAAAATATTTCTTCTACCTCAATCTCTTATTTTCTTTATTCAGTCGAATCAAAATCAATTTTGGTAAATCTCAAAATCTACCTTTTACTGATTTTGTCTTACAATTTTGTCTTCTAATATCTAGCACTAGCATTTTGTCTTAGACAAATTTGGTACTTTTGGGGTTAGACAAAATCAATTTGGTAAATTCCAAAATCTACCTTTTCTGATTTTGTCTTTTACATAAAGGGCAGTCCAATTGTATTGTGTACATGTAAGCTTCCCGAATTTAGGACAGTGGTTTAGTAGACTTTTCTAAAGATAAATATTCTTCATTATTAGTAATAAAGTTTTTCAAATATT
>PBYL01000013.1 GCA_002729595.1 Thalassovita sp.
ATCTCCGGAATGAGCCGTTTTTCCATATTTATGAATGATCTCCATTGCTTTGTCCACCTTCTGGTCGGGTATTACTACTTCTAGCTTTTCAATTTTGGCATGAGAAAATGGGTGTCGTAACGAAGGAAAGTCTTTACGCTCATCAGTATAATGTCCTGTACCTTCTCCTTCAAAAACGGTTAAGCAACAAATCCCTTCTTCTCGCAGATGATTTACAATTTCTGATAATCGGTCCGGCCTGACGAAAGCTTTTATTTCTTTCATTTTTGCAGGGTCTTTTTTATGTCTTCATATTCTTCTTTGCTGATTTCTCCTTTGGCGTACCTCTTTTTCAAAAGGTCTAATGGTGTCTCCTTTTTTGTTCTTTGTCCAGGGATATCCCATGGTGTAGCAAAAATCCAAATGATAAAAATCACCCAGATTACCCACCAGATGATGTGCATACCCCAATAGTGTCCTTCAAACCAATGCATAATATGTGCTTTTTAAATTTTGAAATATTGTAATCTGACCGTATCAAACCATTACTGATTTGCACTATTCAAAATTAGCACATTGTCACGCTTCCTATTTTTGAAATCTTGTCTTTGATGTATGATATTTTGCAGATGGCCATCAACCTCTTTTTTATTTCTGCTTTTTATTCACCTTACTGGAAAGCTTTTTAATTATTTCTTTATTTCTAAGGCTGCTGTTATCTATAAGAAGCCCTTTCAAGCCATCCGGTGTCTCAATTCCGTAGATCACGGATTTACCTGCTGCATCTTCGTTTTCGTCAAACCGATAGAATTCTGAAATATTTAAATCTTCAATCTGAAAGCTCGCGCATAGGTCTTTACACTCCAGGCAGTCATTTTTCTTACTAAAATTATAGGTATAGCCTTTTTCTCTGAGATCATGCAGTGCTTCGGACAAGCTCTTATAATACCGGTTCTCGTTTCGCATCATTTCTTTATAATCAGAGACTGAAAGACCGGTTACACGCTTAAACTGGCTGGATAGATAATGTACGGAACTGTATCCAAGCTTAACTGCGATTTCGCTAAGGTTGAGTTCGTCATACTTTATTAGCTCTTTTACTCTATCAACTCTTTTGTTTATATAGTAGGTTTCTATGGTGACCCCTTCGCTTTTTGAAAAGAGCTTGCTAAGAAAATTGTAGTTTTTACCTATCTCGTGGGCAAGAAAATCGGACAACATAGCCTCTTTGGAGGAATTCTCCAGCTTTTCTATATAGTGTTGGATGCCCAGCTTTATCTGTTCCATGAGGATTTGCTCTTTGTCTTCAAGGAGCTCAAAGCCATAAGAATTTAACCTGTCTGCTATAATGCTTTTTGTTACCGGCTCAGGGACTTGTATAGTGGCATGTCCAAGCCGAATCGTAGAGACGAATGCGCCCAATGATTCCAGTTCATTTTGAACTACCAGAATGCATCTTGGGCATACCATATTTTTGATATTTAGATTAATTGTTTTCATCTGTTATAAGGATTAAACTTTTCTGATCCTGAATTAATTTCAGTGATTGCGAAGAGGTACTAGCTAATCAAATTCTTATTGCTCATTACCAAATGAATGGTTTCAACAATAATTTAAAGCCGGCAACATATTGCTCCGCGCAGAAAAATTTGTTAAGAATTATTGAAAATAATAGAACTAGGCTGATAAGCTTGCGGAATAGAGTATTGCAAACTTTACGATCAGCCTAACAGATGAATGCTAATTGAGGAAGGATTGAATAAAAATACGAATATGGTTACCACTAAGAGGTGGCGGCAGATTTGTATATAAAAACGGGAGTAATTGCTGATTAAAGTATTCTACTTCAAAATCTACAGTATAAACCTGATAAAGCACATGAAAGACGGGAGTCTCAACCGGTATTTGCTTTAGCTCATATTTAATTAATGAGGCATAGAGGTTATTCACTACTTCATCACAACACTCATCCTCCTCGTTACCATCATGGCTATGCTTGTTATCGTGGTGATGATCTGTATTAGTATCGTGATGATCATGGTCATGCGCTTTTTTTGGATGAGGATCCGTTTTATTAACAACTGCAGGGTAATTCCCCCAAGAGATCACCCCAAAATCGCAAAGAGCATCACATACAAAAACACTAATGAATCCTGTAAGCAACAGGATCACTATGTATTCTTTTCGTTTATGCAATCTCTTTATCATGGCCTTGCGTGACAATTATTGCATAAAGCTCGTAAAAATCAGTTGTAAGTCAAATGATAGATATTGGTTGAAAACATGATAAAAATCAATGTTATAATTTAATAATTATCAGTGCGAGTGACTTTCTCCTGATTCGAGGTATTGTCCCTGTGGCCCCACAGCTTCAATATGTACTAATTGGGCTCCATAATGACCGGTGCGTGACACGGTATAGGCTGATGCGATAAGTACAAGGGCTACTACCGCCACTGCCCACCGTTTTTGCTTAAAAAAGAACTGGCTTACTATCTGAACAACGAATCCTGCAATGCTCAGGTAAATTGTCCAATCCGCCCATTTGTCATGTTGTGCCAGTACTTGCTTAGCATGCTCGGTAAGATCATGGGTATGTGGATGAAAGGTTCTCCCTGATAGGTAAGCACCTAATGCCCCCACAAAAATAAGCCCGGTGATCACCCAATCAATTTCCTTTTTGAGAAAGAATACATTAGCAATGGCTAATACGGCTCCCACCAATAACAATACAATGGGAAAATGTACCATCAGAGGATGCAGGTTTGGGAAATCATCAAAATCGGCTGTTACTTTTTTGTCCTCATGGCCTGTATGGTCGTCTTCATGTACTTGATCCTCATGTGAATTCTCTACAACCTGTTCTGTCTCCACTGAATCCTGTTTTTCACTTTTGTTATGTTTCTCCCCTTCATGCGCAGAGAGGGTGAAAACTGAAACTGCAAGATATAATGTGATCCAAAGTTTTTTCATATTAGCGTGTTCTAATAAAACCATAAATCTATCGCTCTTTAAATGAAACACCTTTACAAAATCTCATCAAATATGTATAAAATTCACTACCATATACCAGCTATCTGTTTACCTGACCACTTTCAGTTTTCTGATCATTTCTTCGGTCAATGCTTCTGCATATACTCCATAAGCATCTACCAACACCCCTTTGAACCCATCTTTTGACTCAATAGCGTAAAGAATAGAATTATCATCAGGATTGCTCATGCCTTCAAACCGATATACTTCTTTTACTTCAAACTGTTCAGGGTGTAGCTCGAGTTTATGGGCCGGGCATTCAATACAATGTGGTTTGAGATTAAAATCGTTTGAATAACCTCTTGTCTTAAGATCATTCAACGCTTCGGAAAGTGTGTCGTAGTTTTTCATAGTATTTCTTTTTTTGCTGCGTACCAACCATCACTATTTAATAATTTAATTAACTGCAGTTTTTTTAAATATATTTTAACCGGCTTTACTTTTTGTTTTTCGGGTATTGAGAAATAATTTCTCGGCCATGAAAATTAAAGCCATTAACACCACAGAAACGATCACCACCAAGATGTCGCTGGTGCCTTTTACCCATAAAAAAGCCCCTAAAACCACTGCATCAAGGATAATGGCCGTAACAACTACAGTTGCGTTGGCCTTTACCTCTTTTCGTAGATGTTTTAGCACTCCCCAATGGATGACTATATCCATGACGAGGTAGAAAATCGCTCCTAACGAGGCAATACGACTCAAGTCAAAAAAAACTGTCAATACTAGTGCGATCACCAGTACGTAAACCAGCATATGCTTTTGAATTGATCCCGGCATACCAAAATGCCTGTGAGGAATGAGTTTCATATCGGTAAGCATGGCCGTCATCCGCGAAACAGCAAAGATGCTGGCTATGATCCCTGAAACCGTAGCTACAATGGCTATGCCTACGGTAAACCACAACCCGTATTTTCCAAAAGCGGGGCGCGAAGCTTCTGCAAGGGCATAGTCGCGAGCCTCAATGATTTCGGGAATGGTCAGGTTTACTGATACGGCAAAGGCAACCAACAGATAAATCACCAAACAAATCATCAATGAAATGACAATGGCCCTGCCAACATTTTTGTGAGGGTTTTTCACTTCTCCACCACTGTTGGTAATGGTAGTAAACCCCTTGTAAGCCAGAATGGATAGTGCCAACGCGCCAAGGTAGCTGGCAATAGAGTAATCTTGCGATTGCTGTTTAGGTAAAGCCTGCTCCAGCGAAAACCCTGCAGCCCATAAGCCGCCAATGGCGAAAATGGCGATCCCACCAATTTTTATAGCCGCCATGATCAATGAAGATTTACCAATAATATCATTCCCGGATATATTGATTATAAAGGCGGTAATGAGCAGTGCCACACCCAGGACGGGTATAAGGTATGAGTCATCCGGCACCTCGAATAACTGCAGGGTATAGGAACCGAATGTCCTGGCTACCAGGCTTTCATTGATGATCATTGAAAAGGCCATCAGGAGTGATGCTCCTGCCGTCACAATTCCTTCTCCATACGCTTTTTTCAGGATCGTGGCGATACCTCCGGCCGAAGGGTAAGTGTTGGAAACTTTTATATAGGAATAGGCGCTAAACCCTGAAATGATTGCCCCAATTAAAAATGCCACCGGAAATAAGGCTCCCGATAATTCGGCTACCTGACCTAATAAGGCGAAAATTCCGGCACCTACCATCACTCCCGTACCCAAGGCGACCGTATCGGTCAGGCTTAAACTGTTCTTTTTATATTGACTCACGCTCTATTTTATTATTTTTCTAGTTGGGCTTTTTTTTCCTCAAACTCCTTCTTGTCAATTTCTCCTTTGGCATAGCGGTTTTTAAGGGTCTCCATTGCGGAACTATTTGTATTGCTGTCCTCAGTCCCATTAGTGCTTTTTTGAAAGATACCACCTCTACCTAATGCCACAATTAAAACCACAACGAGTATTACGCCAATAATCCATCCGTACATCATAATTTGAGTGTTTAAATTCTGTATAATATCGGGAACCCAGACAATTGCGAGGCTTCCCGGCTGCAATTTCTAACCTCGCGTTACCTGAAATGATACTATCTTTCCATTTCTTCGTTCATGTCCATCGAAGTAGTATCGTTCATCATGTGTTCATCAGACTGCTCATCATGCATTTGATCGTTATCACCTTCCATCATTTCGGTTTGATTCTCATCCATCATCTCGTCATGATCCTGGTTTTCGTTTTGAGTTCTTATACCACACGCTGTGATCAAAGCGACAGATAGTACTATAATGAAAAGCTTAGGGATTGTTTGATGGAGTTTTTTCATAACTTCATATTTTGATTTTCTATATTATTCAGAATTTGGTGTATGCCAGATTTAGCTTTGGCACCAACTTGCTTGAGTTCGTCATTACCAGCTAAAGAAAATGTAATAGATGGATCCACTACAGATATTTCGATCATGCCTTCCAGGTCTAAGTCTTGAACTAATACATTACACGGTAGCATGATACCCGCTTTATTTTCAGCAGATAAAACCTCCATAGCCAAAGGTGCATGGCACGCCCCCAAAACAGTGTATCTACTTATTTCCTTTTTAAGGCTCTTTTTGACATGCTCATGCATATCGAACTGCATTATTACATCAAAGCCTTCGCTTTCCAGAGCTGCTTTGACCTGATCTATGGCTTCCTGAAAAGTAATGGAACCAAATCTTTTGCTTACACAATAGCTGGTTTCCATGCTTTCTTTATAGTCTTCTTTAGCTATTTCTTTTTGGTTGCTCATAGCCTGTTGGATTAGATAGTATCGATAACCGTTTTTAGCTTAGACTGTATTTCTTTGGCTATTTCGGCCAAGTCCTTGTTGTTTACGGCCTGCATGGAGGCCACCGGATCTACTGCCGCGACCTCAACACCATCATCATTTTGCTGCACAATTACATTGCAGGGCAACATGGCTCCAATTTTATCTTCAGCCAGAAGTGCTTTGTGGGCAAAGGGCGGGTTGCAGGCACCTAAAATTCTGTAAGGACGAAAATCTTCATCCAACTTTTTCTTCAGTGTTTCTTTAACATCAATTTCTGTGAGAATGCCAAACCCTTCTTCTTTCAATGCATCAGTAACTTTTTCTATAGCCTCATCGAAGCTGATATTTTTCAATGTTTTTTCGTGATAATATTTCATATTATGTGTTTTCTAGTTCTGTTATACCTTAATGATTTAGCGGCAAAAGCTCTGTAACAATTGTTACATTAGCGTTCTATTCCTGATTATTCATTCAGGTTTCGTGTTTCTTCTTTAAGCAAACCTTCAAACTCAGGCAAGGGCCTGTTTTTCTTTTCCTCTTCTGTTTCTACTACACCGTTTTCTCTGATGTCGTTGATCAACCATTGCATTTCCATGATTTCCCTGCGTTGGGCTTTGATGATTTCGTCAGCGAGTTCCCTTACTCGTACATCTTTTATTTGAGCACGCTCACTCGTTAAAATAGCAATTGAATGATGTGGAATCATACCTTCCATATAGTCAACACCGGTGACGGTGACCTGACTTCTTACCAGTCCGATTCCTCCTGCAATGAGCAAAATACCTAACGCAATGATTGTGATATTGGCACTACGCTTGTTGTACATATTAAGCATAAACAATAGCATGATGATAATCATGGATCCGGCCATAATGAGCGTCATAAAAAGCCTGGTTTCGCTAAACCAGAAATGATCAATGATCTGGTAAGAGTGGGTGTACATTAAAAAAAACATTGCTACCATAGCGGTGGCAATCATCGCAAAAAATTTAGCGTAATTGTTGCCGTGTTTCTGTTCGTTTTGCATCTTAATTTATTTTGATTAGGTTATTAATTTATTCACTTAGTATAGTGTGTTCTTTTTATTTAAAATCTGACAGATAAGCCTCCCCCCGCTCCGAAGCGATTATCGTAACTGGCCATCAGGGAAAAGTTTCTGGATAGAAAGTACTCCACTCCGGCTGACCATGTAGTTTCACCTTTGTAGTCTACAGGCTCATCACTCCCTTCCTCTGTCAAATTATTAACCAAGCCGAAATCAGCCTGGTATTCGTAGTTGCCAAATATGGCGGTTCGTGGGAAGATCATAATCTCCCTGCTTACCCTGATTTCAGGCCGTAATTTGTTATCCATCCTTACGTCCAGATTGAACATATAAGGAGTAAAAAACCGAATACCAGCTATTGCCGTGACAGAAAGATCATCTAAGCTGTTCTCAATTTCGTTCTCTACATTTATCCCAGCAAAAACCCTGAAATAGTCATACAGATATCGCTCATAGGTAAATTCGGCTTCCATATTTTCATTGTACCCTACTTCAGCATTTAGGTTAAACTGATTTCTAATGTTAGAAGACACGAGGTTGATTTCTGTCATGTGTGAAGCGACATCAGCCATACCCCAACTGTAGAAATGATTGGCCTCTCCAAATAAAATCTCGGCCGGATATTTTTCCAATCGGGGATCACGCTCTGTGCCATAGCTTACTGCTCTGGCCATACCACCAATCATGTGATAGAGTACATGGCAGTGCAGGAACCAATCACTATCTTCATTAGCATCAAACTCAATTACCGTTTTTTGCATAGGTGGTACATTAACAGTGTGCTTTAAAGGAGAATAATCACCATGCTTATTGATTACCCTGAAAAAATGGCCGTGAAGGTGCATGGGATGGTGCATCATGGTCAGGTTATTGAAGGTGATGCGCACCTTTTCGCCTTTGGAAATCTTGATCATGTCGGCCTCAGACAAAGGGACACCGTTCATGCTCCAGATGTAGCGCCACATGTTTCCTGTTAAATTGAGCAAAATATTGTTTACGGGCTGGTTATCATCAATGACAGTGCTTGAAGGTGCTTTTAAATAGTCATAGCTATATTCTGAAAACATATTCATGCCTGTCATCTGGTCGCTTGACTTTGACTTTTTCATATCCATCTCTTGTTCATGCCCCATTTGTGCATGATCCATGTTTACTTTACCGCTCCCCATTTTCCCATCCTGCTGTCTGTTCATGTCATGATTCATTGTGGAATGATCCATACCCTCCATTTTCATGTGACCATCCATCTGCATACCCCAGTTGTTCATCATCTCATCGGGTTCTTCATTACTGGGGTTGAATTTCATAGCGGGGGCTCCCATTCGCATATTCATTTTGGCCATTTGTTGCATCATCTTGATCTTATCCGGCCTTTCTACCACGGGAGCAGCTAAAATTTTTCCTTTGCCGAGATAAGCCTGGGNATGACCAGACCCATCCTGGGCCATTGCTCTAAATTCAATCTTACCCTCGTTCGGAATAGTGACGATAAAATCATATGTTTCAGCTATGCCAATAAAAGTCTTATTGCGCCTCACTGGTACTACATTTAGTCCATCGGCAGCTACCAATAAGGGGTCTTCCCCACCAAAGGTCATCCAGAATTGCGAAGAGGCTGCTCCGTTAATAATGCGTAGACGCACCTTCTCTCCCGGCTCAAATTGTGGATATTCCTGCACTTCCTCCCCGTTGTTAAGAAAGGCAGGGTAATAGATGTCCGCAATGTCAGCACTTTCCATCCTTTGTCTCCAGAAATTTAACTGGGCACCAAAGGCCCCACGGGCAATGACCTGATTGAGCGGAGTTGCCGTACCTTTCTTGATGTTATACCACTCGTTACCCCGCTTTAAATTGCGCAGCACATTTCTTGGTTTTTGATTTGTCCAGTCAGAAAGAACCATCACTAACTCTTTATCATAATCCAGAGTTTCCCCTTCTTTCGGGTCTATTATAATAGAACCATACACCCCACTTTGTTCTTGCAACATGGTATGGGAGTGGTACCAGTAAGTACCGGATTGTATCAGTGGGAACTCATATTTTTGAGTTTGACCAGGTTCTATGGGTGGAGTAGTTAAATAGGGTACCCCGTCATAAAAGTTAGGTAGTAGTAATCCATGCCAATGGACAGAGGTTTCCACATCCATCTCATTTTTTACATATATTATGGCATATCCACCTTCCTTAAACCGAATAGTGGGCCCGGGAATGCTTCCATTGACAGTCATACCCATAGTTTCTTTTCCAGCTTTATTAACAGTTTCTTTTTTTATCGTTAAATTGTATACTGTCGTGTCAGTTTGAGCCAACACCGATGAAGCGCCTAGGGTCAGTAATACTACAATTAGTATATTCTTTATTTTCATATATTTAATTTGTTGATTCTCTGATCTTTAGATTTTATTAAGGAAGTAACATACATCAACCCTTTTTTAGTTATGAAACTTCACTTTAGATGTATGATATTTTATCTTTCTAATATTGACGCGGACATTCTTGCATTATCAATAAATACAAGAGGCTAGTAAAAAAATCTTGCCAATGATAGCCAAATGACGTAAGTGATTGATTTACAAAGCCTTTTGTAAAATTGAAAATGAAAGAGTATCCAAAAAGTGTATCAGGAATTACACAGGGAAAAGTAGCCCGGAAAAAATAAGGATATCATTCATGTATTTATAGCACTGATATTCAGATGCTTATAAAATTATATCCACTGAATGACCTGAAAATGTATAAAATTGATAAAACATTAC
>PBYL01000014.1 GCA_002729595.1 Thalassovita sp.
ATCTGGAACAGTTTCGACACGAATTCGAGATCGAAAGCTACCTGGAATATCAGGCAAGGCGGTTCGTTGGGGCCTTCGACCCGAATTGCTACCTGTATCTCAGTCGCGCGATCGACCGTTTCGACCTTGGTGATGGCAGGAGAAGCCTTGCCGCGGAGGCCTCGAGTCATCTGCGTCTGGAGTCGGCTATGGTCCTCGGTGTGACGACGGACATTCTGTTCCCCTTAGAGCAGCAGGAAGACATCGCCAGGCGGTTGGAGGCGGACGGAGTGCGAACCCGGCTTGAAGTCGTGGACTCCCCCAAGGGACACGACGCCTTCCTTGTGGACATCCCAGCCTTCGGTGTTCCGATAGCCGATTATCTCGCGGAGGTGACGATAGCATGATCAATCAAGAAATTTCCGGAAATGTACCGGCCAACCAGGTTGCGCTTGTGACCGGTGGCGGTCGCGGAATCGGCCGCGAAATCGCGCGTCAGCTCGGGGATGCCGGAGTCCTGGTCGTTCTCGCCGGCCGGTCCCAGCCGGATCTGACCGCAGCCGCAGAAGATCTCCGGGGCGGGGGAGCGGAAGTGGATACGATCACCCTGGATATCACCAATACGTCCTCGATCGCGAGAGCGACAGCGACCTTGGAGCATCGGTATGGCCGCATCGATATCCTGGTCAACAATGCAGCCATCCGGATCGAGAAGTACGGGCTGACGCCATCGGAGCAGCCATTGGATAAGTGGCGCGAGACATTCGAGACCAACCTGTTCGGGACCATTGCCCTGACTCAGTCCCTGCTACCACTCGTGCGACGGGCGCGGGCGGGACGCATCGTTAACGTCTCGAGCCTGCTCGGCTCGATCGGCACACACACCGATTGTACGTCCTATGCCTATACGCCTTTCTTTAAGTCCCTTCCGGCGTACAGCGCATCGAAGTGCGCCTTGAACAGCTGGACAGTCCACCTTGCATTCGAGCTGCGGGACACCGCGATAAAGGTCAATTCCGTCCACCCCGGGTACACACGTACGTCGATGAATGACGGAGCCGGGGAGCAGGATCCACCGGATGGTGCAAAAGCCAGTGTTCGCATGGCTCTGCTGCCCGCCGATGGACCGAGTGGAACGTTCACCCATCTCGACACGACCCTGCCCTGGTGAGGGTGCCGCATCAAATGATCAAGACAACAGAGGAGACTGCCAAGATGCCTGATATTGCCCTTGTCACCGACGCGGAAAGCCTTCCCATTGACTATGACATGCCGCCCATACTCGAGATCGCCGAGGAGATAGGCCTCTCAGTGAAGGTCTGCGAATGGGACGACCCTGAGGTGGACTGGTCCAGCTTCGAAACAGTGCTGCTGCGGTCTCCCTGGACATATGCAACCCGTCTTGCCGAGTTCCTGGCCTGGTGCAAACGGGTCTCGAAGGTCACCCGCCTCTCCAATCCGCTCGACGCGGTTCTCTGGGGGCTGGACAAGCACTACCTGGGAGACCTCGCTCGCCATGGCGTGCCAACTGTCCCGACACGCTTCGTTGAAGCGGATGCTGATCAGCCTGATGTCGATCTCGAGGCATTCATGGGGGATCATCCAAACGCGCGGGAATTCGTCGTGAAGCCCACGATCGGGGCGTATTCCCGGAACGTCAAACGGTTCCGTAGGGATCGTAAGGACGAGGCCTCGGACTATCTCCGGAGCCTGATCGACGCGGGATCGAGTGTAATCCTGCAGCCATATTTTGAGTCTATCGACGCTCTCGGAGAGACTGACCTGATCTACTTCAACGGGACATTCAGCCATGCCATCCGAAAGGGGGCCCTGCTGATGCCGGACGGTACCGTGAACGTCCCCACCGCAGATTTCCGCAAGGCCCGCGATCCCGATAAGGTCGAAAAGGATGTCGCCGAAGCTGCTTTGAGGGCTGCTTCCGTTCACTTGGGGCACGATGCACCGCTTTTCTACGCGCGCATCGATCTGATCCGTGACCCTCTGGGCGCACCGGTCGTTCTCGAGATGGAGATCTCCGAGCCATCACTGAGCCTGCCGTTCTGCGAAGGGAGCGCACGCAGGTTCGTGAAGGCTATCGCCAAGGAGTTCGGGGGAGTTCGAGCCGAGCGCGAAAGGGCCGACGCCAACGCGTGAGGATGTCGGCCTTGGCGAAGCCGCGCAACCTTGACCCCTCCCTTTTATCCCTAGGCTTGAAGGGAGGGGTTTAGAGGTTCGATCAGCGAGGCTCTGATGGTCTGACCGACTCAGGTGGGCTCGAGACGAGCCGCGCTCGAAGACCAGGCGCGGGCAGGGCGCAGAGATCGCCCCCGCCGAAGAGTGCGTATCGATTTCGTGCGATGCGCCGGTAGAGCCAGGCACGAAGTGGCCGCGGGAGGACCAGGAGGATGCGCAATGCGTGCCCGGCGCCGCCGGCACGCCGCGCCACGCGGATCACGCCGTCGAGCTCGGTCCAGGCGACGCCGTCCTCGATGTAGAGCCAGCTTTCGGGATCGTCCGGGGACAGTCCGTGCCGGACCAGAAGCGCCACCCCGAGATCGCTGCGCGCCGGTGTGATGCGGATCTCCCCGGACCGATCCGTCCTGTCGATCAGGCGGGCGCCCAGGGTGCAGAGCGCGCATTCGGCGTCCATGACCGCAAGCGGCCAGGGCAGATCCGCATCTGCGGGAATGTCTCGATCCATGGCCGATCCCCGGCGTCTCAGTCAGCGCCCCTGGCATCCTCGCGCGATACCCGGCGCCATTTCAAGTACCTCTTGAGGCCCGCCCGCAGGGTCCAGGAGAGGGCCAGGAAGCCCGCGCCGACCGGGAGCCAGAGCTTGCGGAGCGCTTCTCCGCTCCAGGGGGCGGCGGGCGGGCATGGGCCGGGATGCGTCAGGCAACCGACACTGTTGGAGATCGCGAAATTCGCGTACCCCAGCACGATGAGACTGATGCCGAGCAGGCAGCCCAGGACATGCATGCCGATGCGCGCCCATCGCGGGGTGGGATCGAAATCCGGAAGATTGTGAAGGTCGGACATCTCACCCCGCTGGTCTGCACTCGCTTCAAGATAGTCGCCCTCAGGCTGCTTTGAAACAACCCGTGTCGCCGATTTCGCAAGGCGATCGGAGAAGGCGGGCCTGCGGCCGCCTCCTCGCATGATCAATCGCAATCACGCGGCCTTGCGTGCCGCCCCGGCACGCTGAGCGGACCAGGCCTTGCCGGCTCGGCGGATCTCGATCAGCGTGGTGACGATCTCGGCGCCGCTTTCCTTGAGCGTCTGCGCCGTGCAGTCTCCCCCTTCGACGGTCATCTCGGCCTTGAGCGCTTTCTGGACCTCCGCCATCGTGCGCAGCCAGGCCTTCAGCGTGTCGCGGAAGACGACGTAGTCTTCCCGGTTCTCAATATGAAGATCCTCGAAGAACGCATCGGTGTGCTCCTTCAGAACAGTGAGGCGCCAGGTGGCGATGGTCTTCTGACGGAAGATCTGCGTCGCCAGATCCCGGGCGCAATCCTTGGCCGTGTCGGTTGTGGTTGCGGGGGCAGTGAAGGTGAGGGTGGTGTCAGTCATGTTCATATCCTTTCGCTGGACGGTTTCAGAGGGAGGTGGCCAGTTCGGCCATGGATCCGGCATAGCGCCGGGAGGCCCGCCGGACCTGGATCAGGCGGGTGATGAGCCGGCGGTTGCGCCGGACAAGGGAAAGTGTGTCGGGGCTCGGGCAGGCACAACGGCTTGCGGCCCGCATACGCCGTTGCCGCCGCGCGAGTTCCGCGATCCAGGCGCGCAGCTGGCGACGCAGCAGCAGGTAGGCCTCACGATCGCCCGCCGGGCAGATCTCAGCGAGGAAGGCAAGCCGTTCCCGCGGCGCATCGGGCCAGCGGCGGACGATACGATCGAGCCTGTTGATAACCTCGCGGTCGGACATGCCAGGGGAGACGGGCGGCAACCAGCAGAGGCTCCCGGCCTGCGCGGCGCGCTCCTGGAGATCGAGATCGCGCATCTCCGCTTCGAGGGCCTTGCGTCGCGCGGCAATGACGTCGAGCTCTGGCGCCCAGGCGGTGAGAAGAGGCGTGGAGGTGATCATGTGTTGCCTCCCTCGATCTCGGCTGCCAGGCTGGCCGCCTCGGCCTGGTGGTGGGCGAGGCGGTCTCGGCGTGCCTTGGCGGCCCGGTCCGCCCGGGCCCGTTTTTCTTCGGCGGTATGGGCGGCGATGAGGGCTTTGCGCTCCGAGCCGGTGGCAAAGAGCCATGCCGCGGGCAAGGTGTGGCTCGCGCAATCGTAGCAGCCACGCGCGCTGGTATCCTGGGTGATGTGCAGCTTTTCGCCGGATAGGTCGTAGCGTTCGACGCCGTAGGCGGGATGCCGGCCCGTCGCCTTGCACCAGAGGCTGAAGAGGTCGTCGACCTGCTCCATGGCCCAGTCGCCCGCCGTTTCGGCGATCTCGAAGGCCTCGCGGGAGACCGGTCGGTGGCCTGTTCCTTCGCAGGTGGTGCAGTCGTGCATCTCGCAGGGGTCTGCGAGACAGGATGGGCAGTCAGCAAAATCGGTCATATCCTGGCCTTTCAGAGGAGCTTGAGATTGCGAAGGAATCCCGGGACGCGGTCGCGCGAAACCGGCCCGACGCCGAGGGCGGTCAGGGTCGGGGAGCCATCGAAGTCCGGCAGCTCCACGTGGTCGCGATCGATGATGAGGGTTTTCGGGATGCCCAGGGCGTCGAGCCGCATGGCGATGCGGCGCAAATGGTCACCACTGCCACCGTCGAGACAGATCTTCGTGCCCGGGCGCAGCGCGGCATAGGCCGCGGCGCCTGGTGCATCCGCATCGAGGGCATCGAGCAGGGTGTCGGTAAAGGCATGACCCAGCTGTGCCCGGGCCTTGCCGGGGGACATCTGCACATCCGTGCGCAGCAGGGCGTAGAGGCGCAGTGCGCCGGGATCGTTCTACATGGTCATGGGAATGGTTCCTTCAAACGAGAAAGAGGCCGCAGGACGGATCTGTCCTGCGGCCTTGCGTGAGTGGTGGCGAGCGCATTCTTCAGAACGCGACAGAACGACCTGCTTCCTGGCGCCCGCAGGAGCAAAGCCGGTGTCAATGCGAGAAGGGTCGAGGACCTATTTCATCGTGCCGCGTCCGTTCCTGGGGCCTTGGCCCCGTGTTTGGTGGCGATACCGGGCTCCGACCCCGGGCCGGCGGTTTTAGAGACCGCTGCTCTTCCAGCACGAGCTTCTATCGCCAATTCATCTTAAACCTAGGGGCTCATATCCTCTTTTGAAAGCGGAACGACCAACTATTTTCGCTTCTCGTTGAGGAAGGCCGGGCTAATGACGAAAGGGAGGGTTGCCGAAGAGGATCAAGACGCATGCCCAGGAGGGGCGACAAGCTGCAACAGGCAAGGTGCAAGAGGCTTTTCACCGGTGAGCAATCTGCACCTGGCTCCGTTCCGGAAACCGTAAATGCACCGGCTCAACATGCCTTCCATCCGCTATTGAAAGCCGTCGAAGCTTTCGTGATCGTGTCGTGAGACACCGGGTCTTCGGTCAGATCCACTCCCTTCCGGATGGTTCTCGACCCCACCGCGAAGGGCAGGGGACCACCATCAAATTTCAGATGAGCCCCGCTTCCTTCAAGAGCTTCACACTGCCCTCGGAAAGCGTGATCCGGTTCGAGACGTTCTTCTCCAGAAGCCCGTCCCTTAGGTCGCGCTGACGGCGACGCAGGTCGTTGATTTCGGCCTCGAACTCCGCCAACCCACGTTCGGAAAGAATGCCGGTAGAGACCTCATCCACGGCGTATCCGAAACGGGTCGCCTGCGGATCCGAGGACTGGCGCATCTTTTCCAGGCGGCCTTCCAGGACCTTGGGATCGAGGCGCCGCGCTTCGGGCTGGGTGAGCCCCTTGAGCATGGACAGGCGATCGTCGATTTCGGCAAGATGGGCGAGATCATCGCTGATACCCGCCGCGACGTTGGCGCGCCCGACATGCCGGCGGATCTCGTAGAGAGCCTCGACAAGGCCACTCCAGGTGACGCAGTTCGTGAACAGGGACGTAGAGGCATCCTTGATCGCCTCTTCTCCATTCTCGAACTCGCTGACGGAGATGACCGGTTTCAGGGGAATCCGCTTCAGCGCGGTCCGGATGTCGCGCTGAAGCGCGTCGGCGCGGCGCAGGGTGATTTCCATGGGGCGGCTCCGTGTTCGGGTGTCTGTTGCGTTGCACGTACGCGCATGCGAGACTGCTTCAATACCAGGCAGTGACTTTTTTCGCAGGATACCCGCGGCAGGATGAACAGGCTTCCCCACAAGATCATCGTCTCGACCGGCGTGACAGCGATCTCCCTTTGGATTTTTGACATGGGGGTCGCAGGTATACTGGTCACGTTCGTATCGACGTTCGTGACGGTCTGACTGCTGCTCGTTTCCGCGCACCATCCGATGGGTGTCGATCGAAGGGGCAAACACACGACGAAGGTCGCCGGCACAAGCCGCCTCCAGCCCGCTGCTTGCTCCGTTCAGTGCAATCGACGAGTTGCCAGGCGGCGCCCCCTGTCCGGCGAATTCCGCTTTAGGCTTATTGGCCTCCCAGGCTGCGATTGAAGGTCCGGGCGGGCCCGGTCAGACGGTAGAGCATTGCCGGGCGTTTACTGCCGGACTTCGTCTTTTTGCCGCTTTCCTCGATCATGTCGAGCTGGATGAGTTTGCGCTTGAACGAGCTCAGGTCGATCGCGTTACCAAGAACGATCTCGTATGCGCGTTTCAGTTCCGAGAGCGTGAACTCCTCGCCGAGAAGTGCCGCGGGCAGGGAGGAGTAGGCCCCCTTGCCGCGCAGACGCTCCACGCCATCCGCCACGATCGCATCGTGATCGAACGCCAGCGGCGGCAGCGCGTCGACGTCCGCCAGGGTCACGTCGGGCCGGTCCTCGAGGGCAAGGTCGGCGCGTGGCACAAGCGCCAGATGGGCCACGGACACCGACCAGCCGCGCGGGTCGCGCACCGGGCCGGAATAGGTCCGGAGCTGCTCGAGGTAGTAACCGGGCAGGCCGGTCTTGTCCTTGATGACCCGCTGCATCGCACCCTGGGTGTCCGCGTCCTCATCCGCGTGGATCCAGCCACCCGGCAATGCCCAGGCGCCGTCATAGGGCGCACGGGGACGGCGGTGGAGAAGCACGCGTAGACGTTCGTCCTCGATCGTCATTATCACGGCATCGACCGTGCAGAGGGGGCGGCGGTCCGGGTCGGTCTCGTCGGCGTGGTCCGGCATGTCCAGCTTGTCCAGCATGTCCAGCGCCAACGCCAGCACCAACGCCAGCGCCAACTCCAGCGCCAACACCAGCACCGGAGCGGCGGCGCCGGAGTCGGCGGCGCGCGCCAGTGCCGACTCCATCTCCAGGGCCGAAGATCTCACAGAGGGCATGGGAACACTTCCAATTGGTGAATGAGGCCCGCAAAAAAGGCTTTTCGTGCCCTGGGGGGAAGAGGTTCAACCCCAACTCAAAGCCCTTACTCTTTGACTGTCGCTTGTGGCGTGCAGCTCAGGGTCATTCTCAGGACATGGCAAACAAGGGGTATTTTTCCCATCAGTCGAAAGATGGGCGGAGCCCATGGGACAGGGCGAAGGAGCAGGGCTTTGATGCAAACGGTGAGAACATTGCTGCCGGCCGCCCCACCGCGAAGGACGTGTTGGACCAGTGGCTTAAGTCTGACGGTCATTGCAAAAACATGGGGAGCAGCGGGTTCAAAATGTTTGCAGTTGGCTATGGTTACAGTCAATCCTCACCATACAAGCACTATTGGACACAAATGTTCAGGTCGAGAGTATCAACAGCAGATGAGAGCTGCTTACCGCCTGCCATTGACATGAACGCTTTCTCAGTTGACGATGCCACAGATGGTGTTGTAGGTGAGCCATGGTCAGAAGCTGAAAGTTTGTCAGACTAGAAAGTTCAGTGTCAGAATAGGCACCCTAGAAAGCACTAGAAAGTTCAGTGTCAGAATTCGAAAGCC
>PBYL01000015.1 GCA_002729595.1 Thalassovita sp.
TTCCTTCATGTCTGCTCTCTTTCTTCTACATCCTTCGCAATTCTCCGTGTATCCAAACACGTCCAGGAGGTCCTTCGTTATCCTCATCCTTCTTATTCCTCCCTCTTTCCTTAAATCCTCGCATTCCACTACCTCTACACTGCATAGACCTCTACGCTCCACAGGATCCCCTGCGTGACTCTGCAATGGGCGTGGAAGTCCTGCTGCACCTCGTTGGAGATTGCGGCGGTGGAGGATTTCTTGAGCCATGCGAGCATGTTCGTTCTCCTTCGGAGTTGAAATCGAGTGGAAAGTGGTGGTGCTCAGAGCACCGAGATGGCGTCGTTCGCGAGGTCGCGGACAGTTCGGCCACCGGCCGGAACGCCGTGCGCGGTCATTTGCCAGCCATCGGAGTTTTTCGCAAGAGACGCCATGATCACGCCCGTGTGGCGTCCATGCTCACGCAGGGTGAACCTGCAGATCTCGGTGTTTCCCGTCTCGTCCACGAGACGGGCGACGGCGTTGTCGACCTCGTTGAAGGTCTGGCCGCGGAAAGAGTTCACGGTGAAGACGAGGTAAGCAGCGTTACTGTCGAGCTTTGACAGGTCGACATGGATGACTTCGTCGTCGCCATCACCCTGGCCGGTGAGGTTGTCGCCGGCGTGGCGGATCGAGCCGTCCTTCGAGCGCAGCTGCGAAAAGGAAACGGTGTCGAGAACCTTTTTCGCGGCATCGAGCACGATCACGGATGCGTCGAGGTCGATGTCACCACCGGCGCCGCCGCCGAGCAGGCCGCCGAGGAAGCCCTTCTTCTTGCCGCTGTCAGCCGGATCCCAGCCCAGCCCCATGAAGACCTTCTTCAGACCGGCCGCCTCCTTTTCCAGCGACAGCTTTTCACCCTTCGAGAGCGTGATACTCATTCTGTACTCCCATCTTCGTTTTTCTCAACGTATGAGCGGGGAATTCCGGTGCATAGGGATTTGCGAAAAATTATCCATCAAGGCGCAGGGCCAGCCACGTCCCCCGGCTCGGCCGCATCGAAGCCTGCCATCAGGTCCTCGTAGGCCGCGTTGATCTTCGCCATGCGGTCCGTCGCGAGACGGACCATCTCCGCCGGGAGGCCGCGGGAGACAAGGCGGTCGGGGTGATTGTCGCGAACGAGACGACGCCAGGCGCGACGAATGTCCCCGGCATCGCAGCCCGGATCGACACCCAGCACGCGGTGCGGGTCCGCGAGCCCCGGGACATGCCGGGCCTTCATCTCGAGCAGTGCGTCCCGCTCGATCTCGAAGATCTCAGCGACACGATCGATGAAGTTTTCTTCGGCCGGGTGGAACACGCCATCGGCCATGGCGACGTGGAGGAGACCGTCCAGCACATCGTGCCTGCGCGCGTCGGCATCGCGACCAGCGCCAAGCGCACGCGACAACCGGTGCGCATGCGCCTCGTACCCGGCGACATCCCGGCGACAGAGGTTGTAGACCCTTGCCACGTTGGCCTCCTCCCGCGCGGGGATCTCGAAGATCCGTCGGAAGGTCGCGACTTCATCCCGCGTGACCTGACCATCGGCCTTGGCCAGCTTGGCCGACAGCGCGATGAACGAGATGGAAAAGGCCACGCTGTCGGCACCCCCGCCGGGCAGGAGGGCGCCCGTGAGGGCATCACGGGTGCGGGCGAGGCGGCGCGTTGCGAGAAGCCACAAAGATTTTCGCAGATTGACCCCGGATCCATCTTTTCTCGGGTCCCTTCCCGCTGCCTCGTCCATGCTTCAAGCCTCCATTGCCGATACCTCCGGCACGCCCCGGCACCCGAAGATGCCGTTTCGCGCGGTCACGCGGCATGCCCAGTTGTGGTGGGTGGAAGGTTCGCACATCACGCCCCCGATCTGGAAGACCGCTCCGGCGCTTTCGTCCAGGATCGCCCGTGCCTGGGCGAGGTCGTCGGACCCGACGCGGAACGCCTCGGTGATCACGGGGATCTGGGCCGGATGGATGGCCGTCTTGCCGATGAAACCGGCCGCCACGTCCCGTTCCGTCTCACGGCGCAGGGTATCGAGGTCGTCGATCACGTCGTAGACGGGGGCTGCAACGGGGTATCCCGCAGAGACGAACATGGCCGAACACATGGACAGCACCCAGCCAAGGGGGCCTTCCCAGGACGTCACGCCCCGCGTGCGACGCAGACCGAGAGCCCCGAGGAAATCGTTGCCGCCAAGCCTGATGGCCGAGATCCTGTCCGGATCGAACATGTTGAAGACATCCCGCACGGCGGCGATGCGCCCGGGATCGAAGAAATCCGCGGTCTCGAGGGTCGGCATGATCTTCAGCCCCCTTGTGGCGACGAGGTCCATCCAGTCTCCTGCCGTTTCGGGGCGGACCTTGGGCGCGACGAACCCCTCGATGCGACCGATGTCGCGAAATCCCGAGAGACGATGCGCCATCTCGAGCGATCGCGGCCGCACGAAGACGCGCAGGTCTGACCGGTGGGCGACGTTGCCCAGGACACTCCGCAGGACGGAGATCCCCCGATCGACGTCGTTCTCGGCGAGGGCGTCCTCCAGGCACAGGACGATGGACCGGGCAGGGCAGGCTTCCCGCCCCGAGAGGATTGCCGGGACACGCGGATGAATGATCGGCATGTAGAGTGTCGCGCCGAGGCCGTAGGCCTCGAGCATCCTCGAGGGGATAGACATCAGGACGTCCTCTTGATGAGCGTGATGGCCCGATAGGGGAACGTGATATCGCCATCGACGACGAGGTCGATGCCATCGGTGCGGCACAGGTGAACGAGCGCGGCGAGATCGTGATCTTCGAGGGAGCGGACGAATACCCTGTCCGGGCGCCGCCGCAGGACAGCCCGCGTGGCCTCCGCGATCCCCGGCTTGATGCGGTTGAGGTTCTCGACGCCATGCGCTCTGGCGATCTGCGAGACACAATCCGCCGCCGCTGCCCGCAGGGTTGCCCGGAACTTCGGATCGGGGCTGACGGCAGTGACGTGCCCGCGCAGGTTTTTCGCAGAACTCGTGATTTCGTCGACGAAGTCACGGCTCATGTCGATATCGGCAAGATGCGAGACAGGCATGCTGCCGTGAAAGTCCCCGGGCCCGACGAGGTCGCGTCTCAGGATGGAACGACTGACAAGGCCGGAAATATTTGCCCCCAGGATCCCGGACGGGATGAGCCAGTCCTCATGCGATCCGCTGATGGCGGCGTGGCCGGAAGGATCGGCGAGCACGACCATTTCCGGCTGCATCCCCGTGATCGCCTGCCAGCTCGAACGGAGTTCGCGGCTGATGGCCCCCTTGCCGGTCCATCCGTCGACAAACAGCACTCCGAGGGCCGGACGTTCGGCAAGAACATGCTGCATGGCCACCTCGTCGAGGCCGCGATCGCGAATGATCGAGATGCCGTAGTGACGGCTGTCGATGCCCAGCGCGACGAGCTCGCGATGCAGGAGCACTCCGTAGGGCACGCCGGCACGCACGAGGGAACACAGGGTGACCTGCGGATCGAACGTGCCTTCCGCGATGCGGTCGCGAAGGTGAAGGGCGATAGCGCAGATTTCACGGGCAATACGTGTCCGGGACCGACCGCGCGCCTGCTCGAAGATCTCGAGATACCGTTCATCCGGGCGGCGTTCCTCGGAGATCATCTCCGAGTAGTGCGCACGTCCCGACTGGATCATGGCTTCCTTCTCGGCCACGCCCGTCGGGGCAATGGAGACCGGCTTGAGCAGGAATGTGATATCTTCCGGGGCGTAGGACCCCAGTTGCGGTTCCGACATGTCACGCATCACGCGTCTCCTTCATTCGGGAATGGATCTGGGATCCGGTCGGGGCGATCATCATCTGGCAGGCTTCCATGAAGGGCAGGTCGGTCAGGCTGTCTCCCATGCCGAGGACCGGCGTTTCCGGGTCGAGGCCCTCCATCAGGTAGCAAACCGCGGCACGCTTGGAGATCACGGAGGGAGTTACCGACAGGTTGTTGCCGTTGCGGTGGACCGTGAATGCCCCGGGGCCGTGATCACTCTGCTCGGCCGCCCGGCGCATGGCCCTCTCTACGCCGTCGAGTTTCCGCTCGCCCGTGTTGGACTTGATGCAGACGTAGATGTCCTCACCGAACTCCGAGACGGTCCAGTGACGAAGCTCACCCCCGCCATCCAGTTCGCTCGCGATCATCCTGAAGAGCAGGAGAGTGTCCGTGTAGGTCCGCGACAGGTTGCTGATGCGCGCGGTCCACTCGGGGTCCGGGGTCCCGTCTGGCCGCAGGATGACCGCCCCGTTGGCGGCGACCCTGAAGTCAAAGAAGGGCAGGGTGCAACGCCCCAGTGCCCCGGTGGACCGCGCGGTCACCGGGATCAGCCGGGTCGTGTCCGCGAGCCAGGTCATCATGGCCGCCTGCGGGGCCGTCATATAGCTGTGATGACCGTTTGTGGCCACGGACGCGAGGCGATCGGGGTGCGGCTCTTCCGACATCTTGCGGGCCGTCTGGAAAAGCGTGTCGTCCAGGTCGGCAAAAACGACAGGGGTCATGAGATATCTCCTTGCAGCGAGTGCATGGGGGAGACCTGCCCGTGACCGTCGATGATCCAGCCTTTCCCGATCCGCTCCCGGAGTGCGTGGGGAACGCCAGCCGAGCTGGTCTCGACGAAGAGCAGGATGTCTGCCCAGTTCCGGGGGTCGACGTTGTGCAGGTACATTTCGAGGCCGATCCCGAAGTGGTCGGGAAAGGTGATCTTGTGGCTGATGACCGGCCCTGGACGGATCGGCGATCGCGTCGTCGCGATGAACGCCGTTTCGTGCCCGGCCACCTCGATCGCCTCGGCGACGAGGAAGGGCTGCCAGACGTGTTCGCCGGATCCGATGACGAGGACGGGGCCCCTGCCGGAAACTGCCGGAAGGGCCAGGCCGCGCAGCAGCTCCGCCCCCGTCTCGACATCCTCTCCGGCCAGCCCGTTGCGCGGGGCCTGCCAGGGCTGGTCGATACCGGATATCCATGCAGGACAGCCCGAGGGGACGCGCGGTGGCAGCTGCGACCGTCCGGCCGCCGGGTCCTGGGACCATTGCCAGCTTCCCGTGGTCAGGGAGACGGAGCGGACATCGTCGATGCCGGCGGCTGCCGCGACGCGGCTCACGGCATCACCGCCCGACCAGTCGGTGAGGGTGACGAGAACGATACGTCCGAATTTCGCACCGTTGGAGAACAGGCCGCCGGCCAGCTTTGCGAAGGTCGTCCCGGTGGTGCTTTCGTCGTCGACGAGGACCAGCGTGCTGTCCTGACCCGGATGACATACGCCGGGCCCGGGCGGCATGATCGCGTGGTCCGTCGCGTGGCTGTGTCCTTCGACGATCGTGAACCAGGGGTCGCGTCCCGCGGGGACGTGCCGGGTGGTGTGGGCGTAGCCGATCCTGCGCCCGGGCAGGTTCCGTGCGAGGCCGTCGAACACGCCTGCGCCAATCCCCACGGCGGTTTCGGCGAACCCCATCACGAAGACGGGGCCATCGAGGAGGTGGTCGAGTGCGCGTGTGGTCAGGGCATCCAGTGCTGCGCGATGCGCGTGGGGTGCGACGGGAATGTGGCGGCCGAGAACGGTCGAGACGAAGAGGAAGGCGCGCCTCGGGTTCTGCCGCTCCGCCACACGGAATAGCGTGTGGCCCGCCGGGTCATCGAGGTCCAGATCGAGAACCCCGGTGTCCAGGACATGACTGAACGTCCCGCGGGAGGTGTCTCCGGCGGCTTGAAACGGGTGATCCTTCATAGCGGGCCTCTCAGTCTTCGTCGGAGAGGATGTCGTCGAGGCCGGCGCTGGAATCGTCATCCCGGCGGCGCCGCGAGAAACGCTCGCCGAGCGCGGTGAAGGCACGGCCGAGCTTCCAGCGGAGGAAGAAGAGGCCACCCCAGGTGATCGCCAGAGTCACGAGGAAGAACCAGGGCACCGGGGTGTAGGGCTCGGCAACCGGGGTGACCCGGAGGACGTTGGGAAACATCGAGAACAGGCGGATCCGCCAGCCGTAGTGACGGACAGCCACGAGATCCTGGTCCGCTGCGAGGCTTTGAACGCGGGACTGCAGGTCCGCGGCATGCCACTTCAGGTAGGGAAAGATGTTGTCCTCGTTGCGGTAGACCCGGGGACTCTCGCTGTCGATGGTCTCGGTCTGGATGAAGTAGACGTCACGGGTGTGCTTGATCCCGTCGCTTACTTCCTGATCGCCTTCGCGGTCCATGCGCTTGGTTTCGACGCCAACGGCGCGAACCACATCCGTTTGAGGGACGGCGTAGTGAAGGAAGCCGGCAGTCAAGACCAGCACCGAGATGAAAAGGATATTCTTGATCATGGCGGGAACCCTTTGCGAAAAAACGTGTGTCCCATATCATCCGGTCCGCACTCGCTTTCAACGCGCTTTGCGAAAAATTATGGAAATCCCCACGAGGTCCCCATGAAGACAGACCGGCTCGCTCTCCCCGCAATAATCTTGATCCTGTCTCTGGGGGCGGTGCCGGCTGTCGGAGGGCATGGGGATCCGGTCGCCCCGCCGAGTTTCTCCGAGGAACAGTGGGGCGCTCGCGAGCTGCGATACCTCGACAAGAAGCTCTCCCTGGTGCCAGGTCCGCCGCCCGCCATTCCCGCGCCGCCGGCGCCCGGATCAGGCGAGGAAGGCGACGAGATAAGACAGGTCATCAGCCTTCAGGCTGATGACGGGAACCACGCGCGCCTCGACAACATGTTCGAGGAAATCTCGGCGCCGCTTGGGCCGCTGCTGGTAAGCCGGGGCGTCCTTCCCGAAAGGCGCATGGCGCCGACGCTGTGGAAGCTGGCGGAGCTCGTCCATGCCGACATCAGCGTGGCGACGCTCGATCAGGCGCGCCGGTTCAGCCGCGTCGCGCCGCACCGGCTCAGCGACCGTATCGCGAGCCGGACCGGCCCGGCCTCCGCGCCGGCTTACCCGGCGCTTTCGCACGCGAGGATGGCCGCGGTCCTGGGGCTGCTCGGACAGATCACCCCGGAATGCCGCGACGACTACGAGCTGATGCTCTCCGATGCCGCGTTGAACCTCGCGTATTCCGGGATGCACAGGATGTCAGACATGCGCGCCGCCGAGACCCTGGCGAGGTGGTATCTCGGCCGCCTGGCGGGAACGCGCTTCCTCGGTGAGGACATGATCCGGGCGCAGACCGAGATGTCCGTCTTCACGACCGTATCTGGATGTCCGGTCACGGGCGCACCC
>PBYL01000016.1 GCA_002729595.1 Thalassovita sp.
TAATTCTGCCAAAGGTTCTAGTGTGAATTTCCTTTCGGCAATTGCAGGATGAGGAACTTTGAGTCTTGGATGATCGATTACTTCCTCATTAAAAAATAATATATCTATATCGATGGTGCGGGCATGCCAACGCTCTTTTCTTTGTCTGCCAAGTTTGTATTCAATACTTTGTGTACACTCTAATACTTCTAGCGCAGAAAGTTCTGTGTTTACCAATAAAACCTGATTAAGAAAATCTGGTTGGTCTCTTACTCCCCAAGCTTCTGTTTCGTAGATCGCAGATGCTTGTAAAATTTCTCCAATATTTTCAGTAACGAATGAGGCTGCTTTTCTTAAAGTAGCACTTCTATTACCAAGGTTTGCACCTAGTAACAAATAAACTTTATTCAAATTAGTAATAATTTAAAGCTTAAATTAAACTCGGTAATGAAGATAAAGGATAAGGCGATAACAGGGTAAATTGAGCTTTACCCTGAATAATATATTTTATAAAAGAAGTTATCTTCTTTTTAGTTCTCTTAACTCGAAACTTTCCACAAAATCCTGAAATACAGGAGCTTCTAGAATGCCTATTTTTTCACCAATATATTTTACCTTTTCTAATTCAGCTTGTTCAATACCTCTTTTGTTTAAAAGGTCTTCTACATCTTCAACAAATAGAAAACCTAAAAACTTCACAAATATATAAGGTGCATTTAAAATGTCTCTACCTAATCTACCAGTTCTAGCTTCTTTGTTAAATAAAGCTTGAGAAATAACCGGACTGTCTTTTAAAGTAGTGTGCAGCATTATCTTTATTAAATCGTAAAAGCGATCTTCCCAAACTTCGAAGTTTGCAATAAGATAATTAACTGCCGGAGAAATTGGATCAATTTTAAGAAAGTAGCTTCCTCTTGAGAGTTTTCTAGCTTTTCTGTTCAGCATTAAC
Source organism: Thalassovita sp. (assembly GCA_002729595.1). Taxonomy (GTDB): domain Bacteria; phylum Bacteroidota; class Bacteroidia; order Cytophagales; family Flammeovirgaceae; genus Chondrinema. The sequence continues at coordinate 929 of PBYL01000016.1, forward strand.
TCTTCGTATAAACTGATAGAGTTATTAGAAAGCGCAATACCGATAGAAGGTGCTAATAACACCAGTGAAACGAAATCGTCATCTCCTATGTGAATAAAGTCCATCTCAGAAGTTAGGAAATCTGTTTTCAGTTTTAGTACAGCTTTCAGTACTTCCTGATCTTCCATTAATACCACTAATTCGCTATCAGTAATCATCTTAATATTGGTTTTCTTTATATAAAATCGACACCCGAAAGATAAGCAAACAGTACCTTTCTACCTCAAAAAATTGGGTTTTATTCAGCGTCGTCGTTGTCTTTTTCTTTTTTTGCTGACTTATCTTTTTTACCGAATAATGAGAAATGTACGTAACGTTTTGGATTTTCTCGTAGATCAACAAAAAGTTTGTCTAGGTCTTTAACCGTTTGATCTAAATCGTTGTAAAGCTTTTCATCTTTAACCAGTAGTCCTAAAGAACCCTCAGCCTCGTCTATCGCTTTTAAGATATTATCTAACTTAACAAGAGAGGTTTGAAGTTCGTTAGAAATCTCGCCCATAGGGATAGTTTGTACAGAGTCTGCAATGGCGTTCATCTTTTCTGAAAGCGGCTTTAAGTCTTTGCTAACAGCAGCCATTTCTTCAGACATAACTTTTAAATTCTTTAAAGAAGTCTGAAGGTCTCGTACATCTATTTGAGCTACTTTACCTGTAATTACAGCCGCATTATCTACTGTTTTCTGCACATTTTCACCCATTCCCTTATATTCCTTTAACATCGCGTTTAAAGAAGTTAGCGTAGAGTCTAGTGCTTCTATAATTGGATTGGCTTTCGCTTCAAGAACTCCGGTAAGCCCTTTGTCTATTTTGCTTACAAGAGTATCGCCAGATTCGGCAATGCTGTTTCCTTTAATGGTAAGTGCAATGGCTTTATCTCCCAATAGGTCTGGGTCTGTTAATAGAGCAACTGTCTTGTCTTTTATAATGAGATTGTCTTTAATCTCCATGGTAACCAGCAGTTTGTTGTTCTGGTCTTGTAAAATGTCTATGTGACTAACTCGCCCAACTGGTAGTCCATTTAAGATAACTGGGTTTGAGGTTTTTAATCCATCAATATCATTGTAGACAACATAGTAGGTGTTGATATTGCTAAAAATGGCGATGCCTTTTAAAAATCTGACACCAACAAAAAGAATTACTCCTGCAAGAATAGTTAATGATGCAACTTTTACTTCCTTTGACATAAATCGGGGGATAAATTAAAGTTTGTAGCAAAAATAGGATACTCAGCTAACAAACAAAATTAAATACCAAAATGGCTTTTTTTACTTTAGAAAACCACATTTGATGCTTTTTGTTAGCTGAGTTCGCAATTAATTAATAAACGGAGCTTTTTTAACTATCGCTTTTAACTTTCTGTTTCTTACTTCAATAAATATTTCTGAATCTGGTTCAGCATAAGCAATTTCAACATAACCCATACCAACACCTTGCTTTAAAACTGGTGACATAGTACCAGAAGTAACTTCGCCAATTTTTTCTCCTTCGCTGTTTACAATAGGGTAGTGGCTACGAGGAATACCTCTATCTGTAAGTACAAAACCGATCAGTTTTTTGCTTAAACCTTCTTCTTTTTGCTTTACTAGTTTATCTGAACCAATAAAGTCTCCTTTTTTAAGTTTGGTGATCCAACCTAAGCCGGCTTCTAGTGGAGTAGTGGTATCATCAATATCGTTACCATACAAGCAGAAACCCATTTCTAAGCGAAGTGTATCACGTGCTGCTAAACCTACTGGTTTAATATCAGCATCTTTGCCTGCTTCGAAAATTGCATCCCATACTTTTTGAGCTGATTCATTAGTAACATAAATTTCAAAACCTCCAGATCCAGTATAACCAGTCGCAGAGATAATTACATCTTCTTCACCAGCGAATGTACCTTGTGTAAAAGTATAATAACCCATTTCTGCAAGGGCAACATCGGTAAGCTTTTGCAAAACCTCAGTGGCTTTTGGACCTTGTATTGCAAAAAGAGATGTTTGGTCTGAGATGTTTTCCATTGTAGCTCCCATCGTATTTTGTGCTGAAATCCAATTCCAGTCTTTTTCGATGTTAGAAGCATTTACCACTAGTAAGTATTTTTCTTCATTAAAGCGGTAAACCAGAAAATCGTCTACAATTCCACCTTCGGGGTTCATAATACATGAGTACTGAGCTTTGCCATCAAATAGCTTAGAAGCATCATTTGATGATATTTTTTGAATGAGCTCAATTGCTTTTGGGCCAGTTACCATAAACTCTCCCATATGCGAAACATCAAATACACCAACATTATCTCTAACTTGGTGGTGTTCTTCTAAATCTGATGTATATCTAACCGGCATGTTGTATCCGGCAAAATCTACCATTTTCGCTCCTAATGCTTCGTGGGTATCGTTTAAGGCAATCTTTTTTATTTCCATGAATTGATATATGCTTTATTTTTGACGACTCAAAGTTAGAGATTCGTACCGATTTTTCCTGTGAATACACAAAAAAAGACCTGCTGAAAAATTAGCAGGTCTTTTATTCTATATGTTGTTTATATGGCTTATGTTTTATTTGGATTACATTCCAAAACCGTGATATTCTTTTCTGCCAGTTTCTGGATTAATCCCTTCTATCAATACACCGCCATCTTCTTGAGAAAGCATTTGTTCTAATTGATCAATAGAAGTAACATCTTGTTTATTTATTCTGGTGATGATAAAACCTTCTCTAATATTAGTTTGGGCTCTTAATTTACCAGCATATAATTTATTTACTTTTATACCGCTCTGAATTCTATATTTAGATTGGTCTTCTTTAGTTATTGGTGTAAACTCTGCACCTAGTGATTGTAATAACTCGCTTTTATTTGCAGAAACTATTTTCTCAGTTCCGCTTTCACCTTTTAGTACTAGATCTAAAGTTTTCTCACTACCATTTCTATTTACTACAACACTTACTTCGTCACCTGGTCTTTTACCACCTATAATCTCTTGTAACTGAGGTACTGAGTTCACTTTTTTGTTATCTACTTTTACAATGATGTCACCTTGTTCGATACCACCTTCTTCTGCACTTGAGTTTGCATTCACTTCTCCTACAACTACACCTTGAGAGATATTTGCTTTAAGTTCTCTAGCAAGATCACCGTTTAAGTCAGAGATTCTAACTCCAAGAAATGCTCTTTGTACTTTACCGTACTGCATTAAGTCGTCAACTACTTTTTTAGCTAAGTTAGAAGGTACTGCAAAAGAGTAACCTGAATAAGAACCTGTTGGTGAAGCAATTGCAGTGTTAATACCAATTAGTTCTCCATTAAGGTTTACAAGGGCACCACCACTGTTACCTGGGTTTACAGCTGCATCAGTTTGAATAAAAGATTCGATGTTTGAACCTCCACCAAATATACCAATGCTACGGCCTTTCGCACTTACGATACCCGCAGTAACTGTAGATTCTAAGTTAAATGGGTTACCAACTGCCATTACCCACTCACCAGTTTTTACATTGTCAGAATTACCAATAGAAATTGCAGGTAATTGACCTTCGTCTATCTTGATTAAGGCTAAATCTGTTGATGGGTCTGTTCCTATTACAGTAGCGATATAACTTCTTTTATCATTTAAAACTACTTGTAATTCGTTTGCATCTTCTACCACGTGGTTGTTGGTAAGAATATATCCATCGTCTGAGATAATTACACCAGAACCACTTCCTTTCTTTTCGCTAGGTGCTTGCTGCTGTTGTCTTAATTGGTCTTCGTCAAAAAAGAATCTGAATGGTGCAGGAATTTGCTGTAATTGGCCTTGTGCTGATTGTGAACTAGTTATAGTTGAAGTAATGTGCACAACTGCTGGAGTAGCAATTGCTGCTGTAGTAGAAAAGTCTAAATTAATATTATCGCTAAGGTTATTGTATTTAGCTACACTCGCAACAGGGTTTGCTGCTTTCTCTATAATTACTGGTTTGTTGTCAAAAGCAACTTTGTAAGCTCCAATGGTAATAGCTCCACCAAGAACTGCTGCTAAAATTGTTTTTCCAAAGTTTTTCATGTTTATATCTCCTTATTTTTATTAAGTTCTTAAATTGAGTTACGTAAATAAAATTGGAATAGGCGATAAATTATTCGTTTTTAACAGTTTTTAACCGCGTTTTAACCTTTTTTTAGATCGTTTCACAGAATTTAAATAATCCTATAAAAATAAAAAGGTGGGGATTGTTATTCTCTATCGAATCGAAATCGGTAGAGAGTAACTTTCCCATTTATATTGTATGTGGTTAGTATTTTAAAAAACCGGATTTTCGCTTCTGTTTAGGCTGATTTCAATTCTAATTCCGTGTACATTTGCCTAAACTCCTCTTCGCTTAATCAATCAATCCGGTTTTGTGTCAGATTAACAATCAATCTTGTTAGTTAATAGATATTGTTCTTGGTTTAGATTCTGGTTTTTTAGGAACCGTAACTCTTAAAATACCTGCTTCATAGTTTGCACTTATATTTTCTTGATCGGCAGATATTGGTAACTCAAAGCTTCTAGAGAATTTATTGTAACCAAATTCTCTCCTCTTAAAATCTGTTTCTGTAGTAGATTCGACATTTGCAGAAATAGTTAGCATTTGCTTGTCTATCTTAATATTAAAATCTTCTTTAGTTAAACCTGGCGCAGCAAATTCTAAATAGAAGGCATCTTTGTCTTCGCTTATGTTTACTCTAGGAGTTTGTGATGTAGACTCTGAGCCAATGTGGTTTTCAATACCTTTAAATAACTCGTCAGCTAATTTGCCAAATCCATTTGCGTAGTAAGGTCTTTTAAATTTTAAATGTGTCATGATATATAAAGTTTTATTTAGTAGAACATTCATTTTTAATTTCAGAAAGGTTTTTTTCAATTCCTGTACCAGCAGAAAAATGAAGCTATTTTGCTAACAATATGGCATAAAAAAAATATATTAATGACAAAATGTCTGTATTTAATATTTTTTAACTGTCATTATGACATTATTCTTTTCAAGAAATGATTGATTTTAGAATAAATGGAGTGAGAAGAGGAAAATGAGCTTACTTAAGAGAATATTTAAAACTTTTTAATTTTCAGTTCTGTTAGGATTTAAATTAGTAACAGGAATAAGACATTTTGTCTATTTATATATTATCTAATGTAAATACTGTCATTAGCTTTACACCTTTTGTCGTAGATTATATATATAAATATGAGGGGATAGAATATTGATAATGTCTTTGAACTACAGGTAATCAAAATAATAACATTAGCTACTTCTAATTTGAAAAAAACTATTACTCAATGAATTGTTATTATAACACAAGGATAAATTCTGTATTGAGTTTTGAAAAGCTAATTAACTTTTTGAAAAACAAGGCGCAGACTACTGATAATAAAGCAACAGTTGTACTTATAAATTATTTACTTTCAGAGCTTGATAAACATCCTGAATTGCAAGGTGAAATCAGGGATACTGAAGTATTGACTAAAAATAAAGATTTAGTTGAACAACTAATGTCTTCTATCTTCTCACCAATCGATTTTGATAAGCAGATTGTGGCAGTGGTGAGTTCTTTCGATTTTTCAGGTCTAGTTTACAGCACTTCCAGGTGGTTAGAATTAATCAACATGGAAGCGATGAATTTTAAAGTAAAAAATGTAGATATTAAAGATATTGAGGCGAACAAGAATGTTTACATCAATAACTTGATACTATATTATGTATATGGCTATCCCATTACTGTAAAAAATAATGTATTACTCAATATTCCAGATCCTAAAACAGGCTTAAATAAATATTACAAAGTCTATTTCGATTTGGATTTTGCAGAAATTACATCTATTGGTAAACCTCCTACACTTACAGATGAGCAAGTAAAAATGTTGGCAGAAGATCCAACAAATATTAAGCTCTGGGAAAAGCACATCAACCTTCAAAACTTCGAGTTAAAAGGTTTTATCATTTTAAGATTGATGGATGTAACTCAAAATGAAATTATATCATCACTTAAATATGATTTACTCGAAAGAGATGCGATTATTTCTAGAGAAAAATTTCAATTGCTAGAGGGTAAACTAAGAGATTTATATGAACTGCCCGATTTAAGATTAGGTATTGTTTCATTTAATGTAGATGGTGAAGGCAAGGGAAAAGGCAAAGGGCCAAAAATCTGGAATAGCATTATTCACGAAGAAGATTTACATAATTATTTATGCGATAATGCACTAAGTAAAGATGAAGCTTTTAACGGATGTGTGTATCATCGAATGTTTGAAAGTGGCGAATCGCAAACAATAGGTGACTTAGAAAAAATATCTAAAGGCTCTGCTATTGAGCAAATTCTGCTTCAAAAAGGCATCAGAAGTATTATCGTATCACCATTACATTATAATGGTGTTTGCTTAGGCGGAATTGAAATTGGTTCACCAAACGCTAATGACTTCGATTCTACATCTACATTAATGTTAAGAGAGATTTTACCAATATTCTCTTTGGCAGCTAAGCGTAGTTTAGAAGAACTTGAAAGCAAACTGCAAGCGATTATTAAAGAGCAATATACGGCTGTTCACCCTTCAGTTGAGTGGAAGTTTGTGCAATCTGCTTTAAATAAAATGAATCGCAAAACAGATGATAGCGATACTAAAAAAGGAGAGGCAATTGTATTTAATGATATTTATCCGATTTACGGTCAGTCTGATATTAGAGGTTCTTCTACAGAGAGAAACAAATCGATTCAAGAAGATTTGATTGAGCAGTTGAGGTTGGCCAACGATGTGTTGCATAGAATTAATGATAATCAGCCATTAGGCATTATCGAAGAAATTAGTTCTAGAATTCTAGATACAATAGATAGTATAAAAGATGGAATAGGCTCTGGTGATGAAATGTCGATTTTGTTTTTCCTTAAAAATGAGATTGAACCATTGCTTCATCATTTTAGAAAATCTAATAGACTTTCTGCGGAGCCATATCAATACTACTTTAATCAGCTTGATCCTGAGTTGGGCATTCTTTACAAAAAGAGAAAAGCTTTTGAAGATAGCTTAACCCGAATCAACGATAAAGTGGCGCATTACCTAGAAGCGCAACAAGTTTCTGTACAAAACTCGTATCCTCATTATTTTGAGAAATACAAAACTGATGGAGTAGAGTATAATATATACATTGGTCAGTCAATTACTCCAGACAAAGAGTTTGATATGATCTATCTACATGATTTGCGTTTGTGGCAATTGAAGCATACAGCGAGAATCGCACAGATTACAGATCAATTAAAATACTCGTTACCACTTCCGTTAGAAACTACACATTTGATTTTGGTAAATAGTGCGCCAATTTCAATCAGGTTTAGAGAAGATGAGAAGCAGTTTGATGTAGATGGAGCATACAATATCAGATATGAAATAATTAAGAAACGTATTGATAAGGCCAACATTAAAGGCAGCGATGAGAGAATAACTCAGCCTGGTAAAATTGCTATTGTTTACACACAAGATAAGGAGGCAGAAGAGTATAAAAAATACATTCGCTTCTTACAGAAACAAGATTTGCTGGAAGATGAAATAGAGAATTATGAGTTGCAAGAATTGCAAGGAGTTAATGGATTAAGAGCTTTAAGGGTTCAAGTAAAAATGAAAGAACCAGTAAAATCGAATAAATTTTCTGAAGAAGTAATAGAAAAAGTTTTTCAGTCTTAATCTTTAAAATATACAAAAACACATATTGCGAAGCTACTGCCTAATATTAGGTGGTAGCTTTTGTTTTTATGCGAAATTTAACCGATTATTTATATTAATTTTCACTTCATGACGATTCGCATTGTCTTAAATTGATTTGTTTTGTATAATTCAATTTTAACTCAGACCAGGAAAAAAATGACGAAAGAAGAAATCTTAGCAGTGCAGCAATCATGGCGATTATTAATGAATCGCATGGATGAGATCGGAGAGAAGTTTTATGAAAATCTCTTCGAGGAAGTTCCCATGTTTGAAACTTTGTTTACAGAAGAAAAAGCAAAACAGGGAAGTAAACTTATGAATCTAATTGGTCTAACAGTTACAAAGCTTCATTTAGAAAAACCAGACCAAACAATTTCGACTGTTGGAAAAAGACACATCGCTTATGGTGTAAAACCTGAATATTTTGCGAAATTTGGAGAAGTTTTAATGAAGACATTTAAAGACGCTTTAAAAAATAACTGGACTCCAGAATTAGAATCAGCCTGGACAAAAGCATATGCGAATATGGCAGCGCTGATGGTAAAAGCTTACGAGGAATAATCCTGAGATTTTTCCTCATTCAACTCAATATTTATGAACAACAATCAAGGCGATAAGCATACAGAAAAACTAATACCTGTTGAAGACATAGTAAAGGCTCAAATACGTCTAAAACATGTAGTGCAACATACACCATTAATAAAAAATATTAATCTTTCTGAGCGATATGGGGCAAATGTATTTCTTAAAAGGGAAGATTTGCAATTAGTACGCTCATACAAAATCAGAGGAGCCTATAATAAGATTAGCACCCTTTCTGAAAGTGAGAAGAAAATAGGAGTTGTATGTGCCAGTGCAGGAAACCATGCACAGGGAGTCGCCTTGGCTTGTAGAGAAATGGGCATAAAGGGAACGATCTTTATGCCTATTCCTACCCCAAACCAAAAAGTAAGACAGGTTAAAATGTTTGGGAAAGAGTTTGTAGATGTAGTATTGGTAGGAGATACGTTTGACGATTCTTATGCTGAAGCATTACTGTTCAAAGAGCAAAATAATGTTCAGTTTATCCATCCATTTGATGATTTAAAAGTAATAGAAGGCCAAGGAACTGTTGGTCTTGAAATTTTAGAAGATAGTCAGGTTGATATTGACTATTTATTTGTGCCAATTGGTGGTGGTGGATTGGCTGCAGGTAGCGGAAGCTATGTAAAGCAAATTAGCCCAAATACCAAAATTATAGGTGTAGAACCGCTTGGAGCTCCCGCCATGAAAACCTCCATAGAACAAGGAGTAAATGTAAAACTCGATAAAATAGACAAGTTTGTAGATGGAGCTGCTGTAAAGCAAGTGGGTAATATTACGCTAGAAATCTGTAAAGAAATTATAGAAGACATTGTCTTAATTCCAGAAGGCAAAGTGTGTACTTCTATATTAAAACTATACGACGAAGAAGCCATCGTAGTAGAACCTGCTGGTGTATTAAGTATCTCTGCATTAGATTTTTACAAAGATCAGATTAAAGGTAAAAATGTAGTTTGCATTATCAGTGGAAGTAATAATGATATAACCCGTATGGAAGAAATTAAAGAGAAGTCTTTGTTGTACGAAGGATTAAAGTATTATTTCATTATAGGATTTCCACAAAGAGCAGGTGCATTAAAAGAATTTGTGGTAGAAATCTTGAGTGAAACAGATGATATAACTCATTTTGAATATACTAAAAAAGTGAATCGTGAAAAAGGACCTGCGCTAGTTGGTATAGAAGTAAAAAGCAAAGATGACTACAAAAAGTTGGTTGCTAAAATGGATGAAAGAGGTTTTAACTATCAGTTATTAAACGAAAAAGCTGATCTATTTAACTTTATAGTTTAATAATTACAGTTATTAATAACTTTATTGAGTGAGTTGCAATCTTTTGATGTTCTTTCCCGTATAGCATAGAAAGTTACATGTAAGTTTTACGCTTATTTACAAATATTTATTTCTCTGCTGGATAATTACAATAACATGACACGTCAAAAGCAAGTTTCTGGATTGCTTCTGTTTTTATTGATCACATTTTGTAGTGCTACAGGTTTCAGTCAGGATAACCCTGATGATTATGCTACCATATATATTTACAAGCCGAAGTCTCCTCTCACAGGACTGATGCGGCATACTGTGCGTATAAATGGTAAAGAAATCGGTTGGTTGCGTAATGGCTCTCGCATGCGATACAAAATTTATACAACCGGGCAAACCAAGATTGATCTCGATACATATATCTATTTGTTAGGCACTGCGCAGCGCGATGTGGGTTCTGATATTAGAACTCTAGTAGATATTGAACCAGGCAAAGATTACTATATGCGTATTCAGTATACGATTGATGGTTCTAATAACGGCTATATGTTTTTAGACAATTCTGTAGGGTATTATGAATACAATAAGAATAGCCTTTATAAAAGCAGCTATCCTGAAATAG
>PBYL01000017.1 GCA_002729595.1 Thalassovita sp.
GCATTACAGAGCAATATAAACAAAAAAACCTGCACAATACTAGTGCAGGTTAATATTATAATTTTTAGCTGATATATTAAATTAATAGTATTTATATATATCGTTTTCTACTTCTGCAAATTCATTCATTGCTTGAGCAATTTTAGCACTCACCTGATTGATGTTGCCATATTTGCTTTGAATTTGATCTTTGTATAAAGAATATTCAGCAATTTCTGATGCTTTATCCATTTGATCAACTTCTACAACTAAAACACCGTTCTCATCAGCAATTGGCTCAGAAGTTTGTCCTGTTTCCATTTTAAAGATTTGACCGATTGCTTTAGGAGCAAATCCTACTGAAGGTAAAGAAGTTGTATTTAAAGAAATAGCTGTTGCTTGACCAATAGTAGCTCCGCTTCCGTAACCATCTTTTATTTGGTCTAAAGTTCCAGACAATCCTTTCATTTTAGCTAAAATCTGCTCTTTTTTCTTCTCTTTAGCTAATTTAGTTTTAATGCTATTTTTTACACTCTCGAAAGAAGAAATACCATCTTCAGTTTTTTCTGTAAGAAGTGCAATAACAAATTGATCTTCTAATTCTAAAGTTTCAGATACATCACCTACTTCAGCTTCTCTAAAAGCCCAAGTAATAATAGTTCTCACACCCGGATCGTAAATGTTATTGATCGATCTTGAGTTTTTGTTGATGTTTAATGCCTGATAACGGATTAAAGAAGAATCAGCCTCAGAAGCACTGATAAAGTTTTCTTTAGTTCTGTCAACTGCAAAAGCACCTGTTCTTCTGTAAACTTCAGAACGAGTATCGTCACTTGCAGCAATTTCTTTTTCGATTACAGCAAGATTAAAGTTATCATAAATTTTAGTATGAGTAACTTCTATAATATGGTATCCAAAATCAGTTTCTATTAAGCTTGGAAGTAAACCTGTAGATTTTGCGTTAAATACAGCTTTACCAAATGGCTCAACCATTGCATTTTCGTCGAACCAACCAAGATCACCACCTCTAGATTTTGTACCATCTTCACCATTAGCAGCAGCCATTTGAGCGAAATCTGCTCCACCTTTAATATCATTTAAGATTTTAGTAGCTTTCGCTTTTGCTGCATCTTTGTCGTCTCCTGTTTTAATAAGGATGTGTCTTGCTTTAGCATAAGCTACAGAATCGTTCACGATATCTAATACCTTATATAATTTGTAGAAGTCGCCATCTTTAACTGGACCGAAAACTTTTCCTTTTTCGAAATCGCCAATGTTAAGACCTTGAGGTAAGCTATTAGGCTTCGCTACAATAAAGTTATTGTTTGTTTCAGAATTAGCAGCAGTAAATGCAGTATCATTCTGAGTATTTGCAAAAGGAGTTTTTAAATCTTCTAACTCTTCTTTAATAGCTTCTAGATCCATATCAGAAGGTTGAATAGGGAATGTTACATACTCTAAAGAAATAGTAGCATCGCTATCAAACTCTTTTTTATGATCATTGTAATAATCACGCATTTCACTTTCAGAAACACTTACAGCAGAATCTGGAATAGTAGAATATGGCACGTAAGCATATCTTACATCTGCTTTAGAGTTTTGTGCTTCATATTCTTTTTTAGCCTCTGCATCTGTAGCAAAATAAGTTTCTGCTAGCAAGTTCTCATATTTCGCTCTTAAACGGTTAGGTCTTAAGTTTCTCTCGAAATTGATATAAAATGCCTGACTTTGTGGAGGAACACTCTCGATGTTTTGTAAGAAACTTCTAATATTGTTTCTGTCAATTTCTCCAGTTTCAGGATTGGTGAATAAGCTAGCCCAAGAAGGATCGATGTTATTACCTTGAATCATATCAATCATTTCTTCATCGGTAACAGCTAATCCTAATTTTTCAAATTCTTTAAAATAGGCTTTTTTAAACACTAACTGATTCCATGCTTGTTGACGAATACCTGGCAACTCCTGCTCAGTTAGAGCTCTGCCAATATTCATTTCATAGTTTTGTCTGAATTCGTCAAATTCTCTAGAAAATTCTTCGAAAGGAATTTCTTCGCCGGCAATTTCACCTACGATTCTCTCATTACCCTGAGATAGGAAGTTTCTTGAAAAAAGGTCTCCCAGGATAAATGCCAGCATGGCAACACCTATCACTATCAGAAGCAAACCTGACTTGTTGCGTATGGAGTTTATTATTGACATATTTTTTAAAATTATTTTTTAATTTGATTCATACTGCCTCAAAAATTATCAACCTTTTAAAGTACAGTAAGCTTCGAATTTTTGGATGGCAAAATTAGGTAAAATTTAATGAATAACCATATCTTTCTTGCATATGCAAAAGGAAAGTTAAACTTTTATTAAAAAAAACTTCTTATATCTCTTTCCAATTTTACACTCTAATACTATACTTTCAACTTTTTATTCAATAATAGATGAAAAAGTATCAGCATATTTTTTTTGATTTAGATCATACTCTGTGGGATTTTGACAGGTGTTCGGAAGAAACTGTTCACGAATTGGTAGAAAAATATCAACTGCATCTTATCACAAAAAAAGCTCATATAGATTTTATTCAATCTTTTAAGAAAATAAATAATAAACTATGGTATCTGTACCATTTGGGGAAAATTACTAAAAAAGAAATCAGAGATGAAAGATTTAAAATCATTTTTGACGAGCTTAACATAGATCACATCCACCTTCCTAAAAATATTGGCAAAGAATATCTAGAAATATGCCCTTGCAAACCTTACTTAATAGAAGATACTATTGAAGTACTCGATTACCTTGCAGAAAAGTATCATTTACACATTCTTACTAATGGTTTTGAAGATGTACAAGAGATTAAATTAACCAATTCAGGTATAAGAGATTATTTTAAATGTATAATTACCTCAGAAAGTACAGGCAAAACCAAACCGCACAAAGAGATTTTTGACTTTGCATTAAGCCACTCCAATGCAGAATTAGAGCAATCTATTATGATAGGTGATAACTTAAAAACAGACATTTTAGGGGCTTACCAAGCAGGTATGGACAGTATCTACTACAATCCGGCTGGCAAAAAACAAGACCATACAGCACTATATGAGATTAAAAAACTGCTAGAGTTAAAGGAAATATTGTAGAGAAATGAACACATTGGGGACAAACGTGTACGATAATGCACATTTTTTTGTTTCAATAAATTTATAAAACCATACATAACTTACTGATATACAAAGAAATATTTTTTATGGTTTAAGGTTTGATAATCGTGTTAATGAACCTTAAAGAAAGAAGAAATGCTGAATAGAATAGAAATTTTCATGAAATATAAAAGAAACTCAGTTTTTGTATACGTGTTCTTATTAGCCGTTTTGAGTTTCATGATCTCTTTAAATAGAGGAACTTCAACAACAGATAATTCAATCCAAAAGAAAAAGGTATCATTTCCAATTCAGGAAAAGAAACAAGATAGCAAAAGCAATTTTGTAAAAACTGTTTTTGAAACTGCTGTAGATTTTAAGCAATACTCTTAATTAAAAAGGTATCTGGATTACTTTAAGGTTATCAATGTTACTCCAGGTCCACCTCTATCAGCATGTTCATCTTCCATTGATTTTATTTCTTTAATATTTCTCAGATAATCCCTAATAAACTGACGTAGAATTCCATCACCCTTCCCATGCACAACCGTCAGGTTTTTATGATTAATCATAATAGCATTATCCATAAAATCATCTAACAAAGGCATTACTTCTTCAACACGCTTACCTCTCAAATCTATTCTAGCCTTAAATTGAGTCATTACTCTGTTAATACTACTTTGCGCACTGGTACTATTAAAGCCACTTTCTCTCTTCTTTTTCTGCGTTCTACTAATTTTCTCAAGTCGCTTTAATTTGATCTTGGTTTTTAAATCACCAATAGCAACAGTTGCATCTTTACCACTAATAGCGAGTACTTCACCAATCGCTTCTTGTCCCTGAATTTGCACTAAATCACCCACATCAATCTTACCACCAATCACTTTTACCTCTGGCTTTTCTTGCTCAGCTGGCTTTGTTGGTACGGCCTCTGTTGTTTCTTTCAATTGAGTGTGGAAAGTATCAAAATCTTTTCTAACAGCTTTTGTTATGTTTTTCTCTGCTTTGTTTTCCTTAATTGCCTTAATAGTATTTTCTATTCTTCTGTTAGCATCTTGCAACAACCTATTTGCCTCTTGCTTGGCTTCGTTCATTAGGTGTCGCTTGTTCTGCTCGTGATACTCTTTTAGCTTAAGGTATTTTTCTTTTGAATCTTTTAACTCCGATTCTAGCTTTTCAACTGAGCGCCTTTTTTCTTCCAGTTCTTTTTTCTCTTGCTCAAGTTGATTAAGTAGTTTTTCTATATTAACCTTTTTAGTACCTACTTTTTTTCTTGCTTTATCAATCACTTTATTAGGTAGACCAATGTTTGTAGCAATTTCTAAAGCAAATGAACTACCTGGCTGCCCCATATCGAGTTGATACAAAGGTTTGAGGTTATCAACATCGTAGCGCATTGCACCATTAATTACGCCCTCTGTTCTATCTGCATAATATTTCAAATTCGCATAGTGGGTCGTAATTATTCCTAAAGTTTTCTTTTTATTAAGTTCTTCTAGAATTGCTTCTGCAATGGCAGCACCTAATTGCGGTTCTGTTCCTGATCCAAATTCATCAATCAAACAAATTGTTCTACTATTAGAATATTTCAGGAAGTTTTTCATATTAGTGAGGTGAGAACTATATGTACTCAAATCATCTTCTAAAGACTGTTCATCGCCAATATCCATACATATGTTCTTAAACACTCCCATTGTTGAAGCTTCAGAAACTGGAATTGGCAAACCGCACTGGAACATATATTGAATAAGTGCTACAGTTTTTAGTGTAACTGATTTACCACCTGCATTAGGCCCAGATATCACCAAGATTCGGGTATCACTGTCTAATTTAATTTTTTGAGGAATTACCTTTCGCCCCTGTTGCTGATAAGTATACTTTAATAATGGATGATATGCATGGTACCATTCCATTAATGGTTCGTCTTTACAAACAGGAATGCAAGCATCTATCTCTCCACTAAACTCAGCTTTGGCTTTAATAAAATCTATCATACCCAAAAACAGATTAGCTTTGGATAGAGGCTCAACCAAAGGATGTACTTTAGTTGTAATGGCTGTTAAGATTTTAATAATCTCCTGTCTTTCCGCAAATTCGAGTTCTCTTATATTATTATTAATCTCTAAAACAGCTTCGGGCTCAATAAATACCGTTTGCCCTGATGAAGAAGTATCGTGAACAAAGCCCTTAATTTTTCTTTTATATTCTGCCGCTATTGGCACTACCATCCTACCCTCACGAATAGTTGCATTTGCGGCTTCTTTGGCAATTCCTTGCTTTTTTAATTCTTGTAAAACTTGGCTAAGTCTTTTACGAGCATTCTCTTCTTCAGAAAGTTTTTTACTTCTGATTTTAGCTAGTTGGGGACTAGCATTATTTCTAATATGTCCTTTTTCATCAATTACAGCATCTATTTCTGTAATAATTCTTGCATCAAATTCTACTTGACTTCTAATTTTCTGGAGCTCAGGAAAAGAATCTTCTTCATCGCTATCTAAAAAAATAAGACACCTCTGTAAGGTGAATAATCCTTTTCTTAGATCATATAATTCTTCTTCAAATAAAAATGTGCCTTTTATAGATGCCTTTTTAAGAATTGGATGTATATCTATATAATTACCCCTAGGAAAATCACCACCCATTCCTAACAGTTTTGACATTTCGCGAGTCTGCGCTCCCAACTTGCAAATAAGATCGTAGCGATCGCTAAACCTCATTTTTTCAACATAAGACATACCAACACTACCACTACAGCGCTCTTTAAGTAAATCTCTTATTTTATCAAAACCTATCTTAACCTCTAAATTTCTGGGATATAGCATACTCTAATTCTTCCAATATCAACTTTATGCAAAGTAAATGCATTGGAAACTCATTTAAAAAAAGCAAAGTTTCAATTCTGCTTTTATTCTTATTGCTTAAATTCTTTTAACAGATTTATTAATGATGAAATATCACTTTCATCTGGGGCAAAAGTGAGATGTGCTTGAGTGTAAAACTTTATTCTATTATTGAGTTTAGCATTCAACACCTCAATTAATTTTTCTCCTTCAAAATCTTTGAGTAGTGGCCGACTTCCTGCTGCCATTAATGCTCTCTCAGCTAAAACATGGACTGGGGTATTTAAAAAAATAGCCACTCCATTTTTTAATATAAACTCCATATTATCAAAAAAACAGGGAGCACCACCCCCTGTTGCAATGACAGATTTATCGTCTAATGATTCCAGTAAAACTTTTTTTTCAAATATTCTAAAGTGATCTTCTCCAAATTCTTGAAAAATCTCTGGAATAGATTTATGTTCTTTCTCTTCTAAGCGATGGTCTAAGTCAATAAATTGATAAGACAATTCTTCGGCAAGTTTTTTCCCTAAAGTAGATTTACCACTCGCTGGCATTCCTACTAAATATATTCTTTGAGGCAGCATGCCCCAAAATTACAGAATATCCCGACTATTGCACAAATGAAAAATTTTGACTGCCTGAAGAACTAACTGCTTCAATTTGAATATCTCCTTCTCTCAAAATAATTTTTTTACCACCTCTTTCATTTCCAATTCTAATTCCACCTGAGCTCGAATTACAGTTGAAGCTTAATTCACTTTGCTTATTTGTAAGTTCGATATGAATTGAACCAGAGCTTGATCTAAATTTCCCAGAATTAATTAAAGTAATTTTATCACCTTCAATCCTTCCTGAAGAAGATTTTAATGATATTTCTCCTTTAAACTCTCTTAGGTTAATTGAACCTGATGATGATACTGCCTGCAAATCTGCATCAATATTTTCTAACCTTTGGGAGCCAGAACTACTAAGAACATCAACATCAGTTCCTTTTATACCACTTGTATGGATACCACCTGATGAGGTTTTAAGATTAATATTTTTAGCTTTAATCGCATCTGCATATAATGAACCTGATGATGCCAACAAACTAAAGTTTTCAGCATTTATATTTTTAGCACTAACACTTCCAGAAGAATTAGTTACATCCAATTCAATATTTTTAGGAGTTTCTATGTGAATTTCTCCTCTAATATCCCCCAAATTATTTCTTTGGTGTAATGCGATAACTTCTACAGTTAACTTATTTCCAGACTGTCTCAAGTCAACTTTGTAATGCTCTGTTGCTCTATCGTTTAAATCTGTTTTTACTTCTACATCACTACGATCTTCACCATTTATGGTAACAGTCATAAATTTACCTAAAACATTCACTTCAGAAACATTGTTAAATGTTTTTTCAGTAACATTCTGAGCGAAAATCAATGTATAAGAAAACAATAGGATACTAAATGATGATAAAAATTTTACTCTAGGCATAATATCTATTTTTGAAATTTATCTGATATCATCAGAGACAAGCTATTTATAGAATAGTTGCATCATTATTCTATAAATTTGAAAAAGAATTAATTTTAAATGTAAGATGAAATAATTAAATTAGAATATTAATAAACTAGCCTATAGCACTCTATTTACTCTAATAATCCAACATCAGTGTTATAATCCATTTTTTTAATATTAAATCAGCTTGAGCCATGTAATTTTTTGCGACATTAATAACATTTAATAGTCGTCATCTTGAGAAAGTAAATGTGATTTTTGAAAAGAAAAATGAAGGACTTTCTAGATCAGTTAACTTTTATTAAGTTAAAATTAACCTTTATTGATCACAACAAATTGAATTTAAGTGTCAATTCGAATAGCTTTACAAAATAATTAGCAGCAAGTCAAGCTCAAGAAATAATTACCAGCATCTTATCTTTATTTTATATTCTTAGGTTTACTTTTTGCAGTTAAAAACAATAAAACACACTGTAAGAAAGGAATAAAAAATTTAACTTTTAGCTAAGATTATGGAAAAAAAATTCCAATCAGTAAATTTTCCCGTATTTGTAATCGCAGTTATTGAACTTATTTTACTAAACGTATCATTCAGACTGGCTTATTATAAGCATATTAGTCATCATTTAGTAATTAGTGATTATTACTTCACCCTATTAGGTGTTTTTAATTTAGCATGGTTAGTTGTAGCGTTCATCAACAAAATAGACAAAATAGAACGCTTTGCAGATGATGGTTACATTATTTTTAACCTAATAAAATCATTCTTTATCCATGCTTTCTTTATCTTAGCTTACATTGTAAGTTTCCAAGTGTTTGATTACTCAAGATTATTCTTGATGTATACCTATGGTTTTGCATTGTTACTCACAATTGCATTCAGGTTTTCCTTCCTTTACATTATTAAAAACTTTGGAAACCTCGGTTTAAAATCTAAAAAAGTAATTATTGTTGGTGCAGAAGAGTCGGGTAAGGCTTTGTATGATTACTTCAGTACTTATAAATACTTTGGGTATAAATTCATGGGTTTTTTCGACAACAACCCTAACCCAGGTTTTGTAGATGAGTCATTACTAAAAGGTGATTTAAATAAACTTAAAGAGTTTTGTGAGCAAGAAAACATAGACGAAATCTATTTTACGCTTTCCCTACACGATAATAAATTATTAATTCAGGATTTACACAAGTTCTCAGATGAGCAGTGTATTTACTTTAAAATGGTTCCTGAATTTAAACTAATTGGCCATAAGGAATTAAACTTTATCTTCTATGATTCAATTCCTGTAATGACGATTAGAAAAGATCCTTTGGGTAATACATTTAATAAAATTGTAAAACGCGCATTTGATATAGCATTCTCGTTTTTTGTAATTAGCTGTATATTCCCTTTCATTTTCCCAATTATTGCAATTGCAATTGTAATGGAATCTAAAGGCCCTGTATTCTTTAAACAGCTACGTCCAGGTAAGAAAAATCAATTGTTTGAATGTTATAAGTTCAGAACAATGAAAGTTAACAATGTTGGGCATGTTCAAGCTACAAAAAATGATTCNAGAATAACCAAAGTTGGGGCATTTTTACGTAAAACTAGTTTAGACGAATTACCACAGTTTTTCAATGTACTAATGGGTGATATGTCTGTTGTTGGTCCAAGGCCTAACATGGTAAATCAGTTGAAAACCTACTCTAAATTAATAGATAAATATACTGTAAGACATTTTGTTACTCCGGGAATTACCGGTTACGCTCAAGTAAATGGTTTCCGCGGTGAGACTAAAGAACTTGAACTTATGGAAAAAAGGGTTGAATACGATGTGAAATATATCGAAAACTGGAGTCTGTTGTTAGATATAAAGATCATTTTCCAAACTGTATTCAACATTTTTAAAGGGGAAGAAAATGCTTATTAACAAAATCTAAATACTCTTGAAGATTGTCGAACGAATGTTAATAGAGTATTAAGATGTACAATTATTTCTATTAACTTGTAAAAATTAATAACTAAAGTAAAGTTTCCAATTCATGAAAAAGAAAGCACTAGTTACCGGTATTACTGGACAAGACGGAGCCTATTTGGCTGAGTTCCTTTTAAGTAAAGGTTATGAAGTACACGGTATCAAGCGTCGTAGTTCATTATTTAATACCGAGAGAATTGACCATTTGTATATGGATCCCCATGAAAAAGATGTCAATTTTGTACTTCATTACGGTGACCTCTCTGATTCTACAAACATTATTAGAATTGTACAAGAAGTTCAGCCTGATGAAATATACAATTTAGGGGCAATGTCTCACGTAAAAGTAAGCTTCGATAGCCCTGAGTATACTGCTAATGTTGATGCTATTGGCACTTTACGTCTATTAGAAGCTGTAAGAATTTTAGGTCTTACAGAAAAAACAAAAATTTATCAAGCGTCTACTTCTGAATTATACGGTTTAGTACAGGAAGTTCCTCAATCAGAAAATACACCTTTCTATCCTCGCTCTCCTTATGCAGTTGCTAAACTTTACGGATACTGGATTACAGTAAACTATCGTGAAGCTTACAACATGTATGCAGTTAATGGAATTCTATTTAACCACGAATCTCCACTAAGAGGTGAAACATTTGTTACTAGAAAAATTACTAGAGGCGCAGCAAGAATCGCATTAGGTCTACAAGAAAAAATCTTCTTAGGTAACCTTGATGCAAAAAGAGACTGGGGACACGCAAAAGACTATGTAGAAGGTATGTGGAGAATTCTTCAGCACGATACTCCTGAAGACTTCGTAATTGCAACTGGTGTTACAACTACAATTAGAGACTTTGTTAAAATGGCTTTTGGAGAGCTTGGAATCGAGCTTGAATTCAAAGGTGAAGGAGTTGAAGAAGTAGGTTCTGTAGTTAAATGTACCAACCCAGAATACCAGCTTGAAATCGGCAAAGAAATTATCGCTGTTGACCCAAGATATTTCAGACCAACTGAGGTTGAATTACTTATTGGAGACCCTGCTAAAATGAAAGAAAAATTAGGTTGGACTCCTAAATATGACCTTCCAGCTCTAGTAAAAGACATGATCTGGTCTGATGTTAAATTATTCAATAGAGATAAATATTTGAAAAAAGGAGGACACAAAGTTCTTAACTACCACGAATAAAATATGAATAAAGACGCCAAAATATATATCGCTGGTCACAGAGGTATGGTAGGCTCTGCAATAAAAAGGAAGCTCGAACAAGAGGGCTTCCATAATTTTGCACTCCGAACATCTTCTGAATTAGACCTAAGAAACCAAAATGCTGTTGCCGACTTTTTTGCTGAAGAAAAACCTGATTATGTAGTTCTTGCAGCTGCAAAAGTTGGAGGAATTAATGCAAATAATATTTACAGAGGTGAATTTCTTTATGATAACCTGATGATTCAGAATAACATTATTCATCAGAGTTATGTAAATAAGGTAAAAAAACTTCTTTTTCTAGGTTCATCTTGTATTTATCCTAAAATGGCTCCTCAACCTTTAAAAGAAGAATATCTTTTAACAGGTACTCTAGAGCCAACTAATGAACCTTATGCAATAGCTAAAATTGCAGGTATAAAAATGTGTGAAGCATACAGAAGCCAATATGGTTGTAACTTTATTTCTGCTATGCCTACAAACTTATATGGTCCTAATGATAATTATGACCTGCAAAATTCTCATGTTTTGCCTGCTCTTTTAAGAAAGTTTCATGAAGCTAAGCTTGATAACAAACCTTATGTCGAGGTATGGGGTTCAGGTACTCCTAAAAGAGAGTTTTTACATGTTGATGATTTAGCTGATGCATGTTATTACCTAATGCTTAACTATAATGAAAGCGAGCTGGTAAATGTAGGTACAGGAGTAGATGTAACTATCAGAGAGTTAGCAGAAACTATTAAAGAAATCACTGAGTTTCAAGGTGAATTAAAATTTGATTCTTCTAAACCAGATGGTACTCCAAGAAAATTAATGGATGTTAGTAAACTAGAATCTGTTGGTTGGAAATACAGCATTTCTTTAAAAGAAGGAATCGAGTCTGTATACGGTGAACTAGACTGGTCTAATATTATCGAGAGAACACTTCAATAAAGAAGTGTTCCATTTTTTTAACTTTTTTTCTATAAACTAAATACGCATTACTTACCTGTCACATGAAAAAAAAATTAGTTTTTAATTCACTTATTTCAACAGGTACCTTCCAGGAATTTACAGACAAGATTTTTGAACTTAGTGAAACTAAAGAATCATCTTATGTGTGTTTTGCAAATGCGCATATGCTGGTAGAATCATATAAAAATCCCGCTTTTAACAAAATTCTAAATAATGCCGACCTTGCTGCACCAGATGGTGGTCCAGTATCTAAAGCAGTAAAAGTATATCATGGAATTAAACAGGTTCGTGTTCCAGGAATGGATTTGCTACCTGTTTTATTAGAAGAGGCAGAAAAACGCAATAAATCTGTATATTTCTTTGGCACAACTGACGATCTTCT
>PBYL01000018.1 GCA_002729595.1 Thalassovita sp.
CGTTGTACTTGTATGTATTAAAAACTAGTAGTTAATTAATATCCGTCGTTTTGAACCATACTAGAGTTCGCATTCACTTCGTGGATTGGAATAGGGAAAGCAAGTCTAGTATCGCCATAAGAAATTCCTTCACCTCCAGAATATAACTGTCCGTCGTCTACTTTCTCAATGTCTCTTCCGTATCTCATTAAGTCAAAGAATCTGTGACCTTCCATTGCCAATTCTTTTCTTCTTTCTAATAAGATGTTGTCTTCTGTAACTTCAGTATAAGTAGATGCACCTCTGTTTTCAGGAATCATGTTTAGGTATTGTAATGCTTGAGAAGTATTTCCTGTAGCATATAAAGCTTCAACATAATTCAAAATAATCTCTTCGTATCTGATTACTTTGATATTGTCTGTACCTAAAAGAGTTGGATATTTACCCACCATTCTATAGGTAGTATCAGTACCATCTACAGTAAGTGCTAATAAGCTTTTTCTCACATCACTATCTTCATAAATGTTATAAAGATCTTCGGTTACTTCTACATCACCATAACTCGTTTCTTGATATATATAACCTATGTTATTATAGGTAGAAGCATCTTGAGAAGTGATATTCAATTCAAATAGAGAATTTTCAGTTACATCTCCACTTGCCCATGAAGACTCTACATTACCTTCTGAAATGATACTAAATTCACCAGAGTTGATGATTGTTTCTGAAACTTCAATCAACTTATCATAATCTTCAGAAAAAAGATAAAGTCTAGAAAGTATTCCGTAAACTCCCCATGTTGTTAATTCAATTGGAGTAGAAGTATTTAAGTCTTCACTCATTAAGCTAAGTGCTGTGTTTAAATCTTCTTCTGCATATTGCCATACCTCATCTACCGTATTACGTGCAGGGTAACTTACACCTGTTACATTCTCAGTAATATATGGAATACCTAGAGTACCATTCACATATTGCTGTCCAAATAATCTTAATAAATCCATGTGAGCCAGTGCTCTTATTGCATAAGCCTGACCAACTACGTGGTTTATATCAGCATCATCTTCAAGGTCTGCATTAATCACCAAGTTTGCGTTTGCTATTGCTTGATAAGGATGCGCCCAATCGTCTGCATCAGTATTTGCACTTGTAAGGTTGAAGTTACCTTGACTGTAGAATCTACCAGAATTACCAGTACTAAATGCATCATCAGATCTAACAGAGCCATATACAATATACTCTCTACCGTAATACTGATAATCATTCATTATATCATAGGTACCATAGTTTACAGCTAATACATCCTCATATGTACTAAGGCCAGCATCTGTAGTGGCAGCTTGCTCTAAACTAGGCTCCAAAAAATCTTCACTGCAAGAACTAAATATTCCTAAAGTGGATGCCAATATTAATATTTTTATATTCTTAATTTTCATCTCGTCAATAAGCTTTGTATTAGAAATTAAATTTTAACCCCATTGTATAGGTACTAAGTGGAGGAGTTGTTGGATCGTTATATCCATCTGAATCAACTTCAGGATCAAATTTCAAATCATCATCAAAAGTGTGAGTCCAAAGGTTTGAACCTCTCAAATAAATATTCACATTGCTTATTTTCACTTTACTAGTAATTCTATCTGGAATAGTATAGCCAAGTGTTACATTTCTCAATCTAAGATAGTCTCCATCGTATAGGTATCTGCTTGAAGTAGCGTTTGAGTTATCAGATCTACCATATAACAATCTTGGGGTATCAGTAACATCACCTGGTTCTTGCCATCTATCATAAACCATAGCATATTGGTTTCTTCCAGCTCCATAGTAACCATCAGTATATAAATACTTAGCATAAGAGTCATATATCTGATTACCGAATGAGTAAAAGAGATTAGCTGAGAAGTAAATACCTTTAAAGTTTAAGTTTGTGTTTAAACCACCATAAAGGTTTGGCATTCTACCTCCGTGATATACATATTCAGCTGAGTTATAATCTGTTGTAGTTTCACTACTCTCATCGTTTACATACCATAATGGACTACCAGTTTCAGGATCTACACCAGCCCATTTTGGCATATACCAAGTATAAGCTTCTTTACCTTCTTCTAATCTCTGCGTAGTTCCGCTTTCAAGTAATTGACCTGCATCATCAGTTAAACTATTAATTTTATTTCTGATGTAAGATAAGTTACCTCCTAAGCTCCAAGTAAGATTCTTTGTTTGAATAACATCAACATTCAACGTTACTTCTACACCATCGTTTGTCATCTCACCAACATTATATTTTTGCTCGTCGAAACCTGTTGTATAAGACAATGGCACATCCAATAACATATCATAAGTTTGGCGATTAAAGTACTCTACAGTACCTGATACTCTACCAAAAACTTGAAAATCGATACCGATATCAAATACTTTAGATTTCTCCCAAGTTAAGTCAGTATTACCCATTTGAGAGATATATGTACCACCAGAACCACTATAATTATTACTATAGCTAAGTGTAGATTGATATTCATTGATATCAATATCGCTATTACCTGTTAGACCATATGAAGCACGTAGTTTACCTAAGTCTAACCAGCTTGCACTCATTAATTTAGAGAATACAAAAGAAGCACCTAATGAACCGAATGTACCCCAACGGTATCCATTAGCGAATTTAGATGAGCCTTCAGTTCTTATTGTTCCATCTAAAAATAGGAAATCTTTAAAGCCATAGTTTACAAGGAAAGTAATAGACTCTTGTGACCAGTCATTTTTATAAGAACTAGATTCTGTAGAACCAGCATTTTCAATAGTATATAAGTTATCAGCCGCGAAATCGTAACCATAACCATACAATTGATATTTCTTATTCTTTTGAGCTTCGTGGATTAATTTAAAATCAAACTTATTATCTGAATTTAACTCCCAGTTATAAGACAGCATATTTTGCCATACATAGTTGAAGTTTCTACGAGTATATTCAGATTCAGTAGCATTTGCTGTTACACCATCTCCTTCATATCTATTATCGTAATGTTGTTCTTCATTGTAGATGAAGTCCATTCCAAGTTTCGAAGTGAAGTTTAAATTATCAAGAATATCAAAAGATAAGCTAGTATTATTAATCAACCTTGTTGAATTTACCATATCTCTATCCCACTCTGCTTGAGCTAATGGGTTATTTACCTTAGTTAAATCCAAATTATAAGAACCATCTTCATTATATGGACTTTCTATAGGAAGTAAGTTTAATGATTGGTAAATAGGAGAAGAATAATATCCTGAACCTTCTAGAAAACCTTTTTGCGTTACGTTTGATCCAGTAATTGAATTAGAAATGTTAATCTTATCTGTTAACTGTCTAGACATATTCAACTTACCTGTAATTCTTTTTAAAGAAGAAGCAATTACATATGAATCTGAATTGTAGTAACCTATAGAAGCGTAGGTATTACCTTTATCATTACCAGTAGTCATTGAGACATTGTAATTCTGGAAATTCGCATTGTCATTAGTAATTACATCATTCCAGTCAGTATCTGTTTCTCCATCCCACATTGCATCCCAGTCTGGTACTGCACTTTCAGAAATAACCCCATCTGCTACCGCATTCGCATAAGCCTCTTGGTTCACCTCCATGAATTGAGCAGCGTTTAACCTTGGAACACCGTCTGTAGCTTGTTTTACAACACCATATTCTACATTAGCAGAAAATGATGCTTTGCCATTTTTACCTTTTTTGGTAGTAATTACAATTACACCATTTGTACCTCTTGCACCATACATCGCTGTAGAAGCCGCATCTTTTAGTACAGTAATACTCTCAATATCAGCAGGGTTTATTGAAGCAAGTGCATTTAGTGAACTAGTACTTGAACTAGAACTCATATCACCAGAAACAACTGGAACACCATCTATTACATATAATGGATCGTTACCTGCATTTAATGAACTTATACCTCTAATTCTAATATCTTGTGCAGCACCCGGAGTACCAGAGCTCGCTCTTAAGTTTAAACCAGCAACATTACCTTGTAATGCTTGGTCTACCGTGGTTAATGGCGCTTGTAATAACTCACTGCTTACAGATACCGCAGAACCTGAGAATTCATTTTTATCTCTGGTATCGTAACCTAATACCACAATCTCACTTAGCTCTTCAACATCTTCGGCTAGTGATATTGTGAAATTAGATTTTGAGCCAATTTCAACTTCTTGAGTCTTAAAACCTATGTAGGTGAATAATAACACACTACCACTTTGAGGAACTGTTAATCTAAAATTACCATCTAAGTCTGAAATAGTACCCACAGTGGTACCTTTCACGATGATGTTTACACCTGGTAACGGAGATTCGTCTGTAGCAGATTTAATACTTCCCGTTATGGTGCGATCTTGCGCAAAGCCCACACTTAGGCTAAAAACCAATAATATGGTTTGCAAATAAGGGATTAATTTAATCATGAATGAATAATTATAGTTATATATGATTTACACTTTGATTTGATTGTGCGATATCAGGAAGGCAGGTGCGCTATGTTATACTGGCAATCGCAGATACTTAAAAGTAAATTTTAAGCAAAGCAAAGCCAGGCTCCTTCAGATAGAAGAAGTGAAATGGTAGTATAAAAAATGTAAGCTAGGAATTGACTATTATATCAATTCAATATGATATTAGAGATAGAATTGATTTTTATTTCAATTCAATTTGATAATAAAATGATAGAGATAGGAATGAACTGCCTTATGACCTGTACTTAATGATATTTCTAAAATACCAGATTAAGCTAATTAAGAATATTTATACAGGCCAATAAGTAAATTGATGTAAAAGAGGGAAAATAGATTGATCTTTGTTGTTGAGTTGAATTTGACGCTTCATGTTTGATAATTGTTTGTAAGTTTTAACTGGTTGATGCATCAAATATATTCTTTACATTTTATTTTAACAATTTTGTTAAATGATTTTTATAATAGAATTGCAATATTATTTCAAAGTATATTCATATTGTGTGTAATGTTTATGAATTTATCATTAACATCCACTTAATGAGTAGGAAAAATGATTTATATAAAAGTGCTAACTCATTATAGAATTAGCACTTTTTATATGTAAGTTTTACTTAATAATTTTCGTTTTGTACCATATTAGAATTGGCATCGAGTTCCGCTACAGGTATGGCAAAAGCATAGTTATAGCTACCAAACTCAGGGCCTCCATGTGTTTGTCTAATTGCATCTACTAATGGAATGTCACTACCTGTTCTGGCCAAATCATTAAACCTGAAACCTTCAAAACATAGCTCTTTTCTCCTCTCAAGTAACAAATTAGCTTTAGTCGCCTCAGTATAAAGCTCTGCATTTCTGTTAGAAGGAATTTGATTTAAAACACTAAGTGCAGAAGCATCTCCTATTTCAATTAAGCTTTCTGCATAGAGTAAAATAATCTCTTCATACCTAATCAATGGAATATTATCAGAATAGTCTGCTGATGGATACTTGCCTACATTTCTGAGATAGCTTCCATCATTGGCAATCATAGCTTCTGAGCCTCTAATGTCACCTTCATCAAATATGCTCAATATATCTTCTAAAGCAGCCACATCACCATAAGATGTACCTCTGTAGATATTTTGCAAGCCATTAATTCCCACATTATCTGTACTGCTATATGCCAATTCGAAAATAGAATTAGCGGCATCATCTAGTGCCCAAGAAGCCACGTAAGTTTCAGCATCTAAAATTGAATAATTACCAGAGTTAATTACAACCTCTGCGGCTGTTTTTACCACACTCCAATCTCCAAAATAAGCTGCAACTCTAGCTTTAAGTGCCTGAGCTGCATAAGTACTTAAATATTGCGCATCAGAAGAATTTAACGATTCACTCATTAGAGATAAAGCCATATCCAAATCACTCATAATGAATGTGTAAACTTCATCTACTGTATTACGTGCAGGTGATAGCTCCTCACCTTTATATGTTGTTACATAAGGAATACCTACAGTACCAAGAGAGCCTCCAACTGTCACAAATTGCTGTCCGTACAATTTTAACAAATCGAAATGTGCTAGTGCTCTACCTATATATGCTGCCCCCACTAAATGATTCATTTCTTCAATATCACCTTCTAGCGCAGCAGGATCTAAAGCGATTACAATGTTGGCAGAAGCGATAACCGCATACATAGTACTCCAAGTATTAAGTGCATACGAATCAGATTCACCTACTGTCATAGCTGCTGGAGTTACAAATCTACCCGAATTACCATTTGAATAACAGTTATCAGACCTTACCTCATTATATATGATATAATCTCTACCATAATAAGAGCTACTGGTAAACCTATTGTACATCCCGTTTATTAAACCAGCCATGTCATCTTGAGATGAAATACTCGTTTCAACATCTTTAGCAGATGCCAGAGTGGGTTCTAAGTCATCTTCAGTACAAGCAGTAAAAAGAAGTATGAATGATGCTATTAATATATGCCAAGTATTTTTCATGTCATTAGAAATTTAGGTTTAAACCAAAGATGATTGATTTTACAGGAGGGGTTGTAAGTCTGGTAAAGCCATCTGCTCTTACTTCTGGATCGTATGCTAATCTGTCGTCTTTTACCCAAGTAAACAGATTGGTACCTCTTGCATAAATTGAAAGGGCTTCAATTTTAAGTGGAGAAAGTAAAGATGCTGGCAATTTGTAGCCAATTACAATATCTTTTACTCTCATATAGTCACCATCGTACAAGAATCTGTCTGATGTTCTAGAATCGTCGTTAGTTCCAAATACTACTTTAGGCACATCAGTAATATCACCTGGCTGTTGCCATCTGTCCATCATCGCTTCAACACCATTGTAATATAATGTAGTGTAATAACCCGAATGGCGAGTGTAGAAAGACCAATCTTCATACACTTTATGACCACCCGCAAAATAGAGATTTACGTCTAAATAAACACCTTTAAAATCTAGATGTGTGTTTAATCCACCTGTGAATTTAGGGATAGCGCTCCCTCCCACATATACTTGTTCTGCATCGTAATAGCTTTCAGTTACTTCATCACTTTCATCATTTACATACCACTGAGCATTGCCATTTTCTGGGTTTACACCTGCCCATTTTCTCATATACCAAGCATACACTGGTTGTCCCACTTCTACTTTTCTAGAACCTGATGTAATGGTAATATCTTCTCCACTCGAACTCTTAGCCAATTCAGTTACCTCATTATCTACTGTAGCCACATTGGCAGAAATTCTGAAGTTAAAATCATTCTGACGGATGATATCAAAGCTAATTAAAGCCTCAATACCTTTATTTACCATCGTGCCTACGTTTTGGGTGATCTCTTCATGACCAGTAGTTCTAGACAAAGGCACATCTTGCAACAAGTCGAAAGTTTCTTTATAATAGTATGCCAATGAACCGCTGATACGATCTTTAAACAAAGAATAATCGATACCTAAGTCTAGGGTTTTATTTTTCTCCCAAGTAAGGTTGGTGTTACCAAACTGACCTGGGTAAACAGCACCTTCATCGTTGTAATTTGCATCGTATTGTAGCAATGCTTGATACTTATTGATATCGATATTTGAATTACCTGAAAGTCCGTAAGAAGCCCTTAATTTTAATGAATTCACGAAGTTGGCATTAGACATAAATGTCTCTTCGGAAATGTTCCAAGCTGCTCCTACTGACCAGAAACCACCGTATCTTAAGCCTTCAGCAAACTTAGAAGAACCCTCATATCTGTAAGTAAAGTCTGCTACATATTTACCATTATAGCTATAGTTTACCATACCCAAATAAGAAGAGTTTGACCAGTCTTCGAAGTAGGAGTTTGCAGCGTAGTTAGCACTGGCGCTAGATACATATGTTAAACCAGCAGCAGGAAAGTTCTCACCATAAGCTCTCACAAAATAATATTTATTCTTTTGATATTCCATAAGGGCTAGCACACCAAAGTTATGGCCATTTACACTATAGGAGTAATCCAAAGAATTTTGAGCTACATAATTAAAATTTCTTCTATCATTTTGAGTAGCATCCCCTCCTACATCAACTCCACCACCGTGAACATCATCCTCAAAAGAATGTAAAGAAGCCAAGTTAAAATCTGTACTAAACAGTGTTTTAAACTTTAAGTTTTCTATGATTTCAAACTCTAGTGAGGAGTTATTGATCAAACGTGTAAGGTTACTTTTATTAAAAGTATTTTGCTGAGTATAAACCGTATTATATACTGAAGTACCCAAGTTTGTATTGATACTTCCGTCTTCATTATACGGATGCTCCCAAGGGCTCATAAAGTATTTAGTAAGATGTGGATTAGCAAAATAAGCAGCTTGTTCTAGAAAGCCATTCTGTATTGTGTTTGCAACAGTGGTATTTGTAGAAAATACTAGTTTCTCAGTTAGATTTCTATTGTAATTCAATTTGGCCGTGAACCTTTCAAAATCAGAACCTATAACAGTTGCTTCGGTTTTATTATAGCCAATGGAAGCGTAAAAAGAAGAAATTTCATCGCCACCAGATGCTGCTATATCATAATTTTGAACAACTGCATCTTTATTGGTTACAGCGTCTGCCCAATTTCCATCTACCCCATTCCAATTTTGTAATCTTCCTCCATCTACATTCTCTGCTACCATAAAATCATAGGCTCCATCTTGGGTAAAACCTTCGCTTTCGCCATAAGTATTATAAATGGCATTTAATAGCAGCTCTGCTCTTTGATCTCCATTTAGTGGAGTTAAACCTTTTACTGCATTATTTTGGAAACCATATGAAGCGCTTGCAGAAAACTTGGTTTTGCCTGAATTACCTTTTTTAGTAGTAATTACAATTACTCCATTAGAACCTCTTGCTCCATAAGCTGAAGTGGCAGAAGCATCTTTTAAAACAGTGATACTTTCAATGTCATTACTATTGATAGATGAAAGCGCACTTAAAGAACTGGTGGCAGTAGTTCCAGAAAAATCATTATTTATCATTGGTACACCATCAATTACTATCAAAGGTGAGTTACCTGCTGTAATAGTGCCTACACCCCTTATTCGAATATCTTGAGCAGAACCCGGTGTACCAGAAGATGCCGAGATATTTAAGCCTGGTACCTTACCTTGTAAGGCTTGATCAACAGAAGTTACAGGCACATCTTTTAAATCATCTCCCCCAACCTGCACAGTTGAGCCAGTTAATTCATTTTTACGCTTGCTGGTATAACCCATTACCATTACTTCTTCTAGTTCCGAGATATCTTCATTTAAAGAAATGTCAAATGTGGTTTGGCTTCCAATCTCAGTTTCTAAAGTTTCGAATCCGATATAAGTGAATATCAGTGTGTTATTTTCTTGGGGAACAGACAATTTAAAATTTCCATCGATGTCTGAGATGGTTCCAACTGCTGTTCCTTTTACAACAACATTTACTCCTGGTAAAGGAGAATTGTCTGCTGCTGAAATGATTGTACCGGAAATGGTCCGGTCTTGTGCAAAGCCCATAGAAAGGCCTAAAACCATGAAAATGGCTTGAAGGTAAAAATACTTCATGCTAAAATAATTTGATTGTTATGTTATGTAGTTTTAGACAAAAACTAGCTAGTATACTTATTTGCTAGGGTCAAACAAGTATTAGAAAAATGGCAATAAAATGACACTTAGAAATTAATTCTAATTAGAATATTACTGTAAGGAGTTAATTATAGATGGGTACGTGATACTAAAAAAAACATCTTGTTCTATCACTCATAAAATGAGTAATACAACTACATTAGTTATGTATCCTTAAATGTTTTTTTATTGGTTATAGAATTCGAGGAACGATGATATGATTAGTTACTGCAGTAGTTATTTGCTTGTTACTTATTATTCGAAGTATGTTATAACAAATATATTTTATTTATGCTTAGAAACAAGCTTTTGTAGCTTTTTTTTAGTATAAACAAAGCATGAATTTAAAAAATTACTATTTGATAAATAGGCAACTGTCTTCTAAACAGAATCAAAAAAATTGAGATTATCTAATAAAAAAAAGGAGCTATCTCAAAATTGAGATAACCCCTTCGATTTTCAACTTATCATCTAATTAATAATTTTCGTTCTGCACCATATTAGAGTTTGCATCTAACTCTGATACTGGTATAGCAAAAGCATAGTTATAGCTACCAAACTCAGGTCCACCATGCGTTTGTCTAATCGCATCTACTAATGGAATATCGCTGCCAGTTCTTGCTAAATCATTAAATCTGAAGCCTTCGAAACAAAGCTCTTTTCTTCTCTCCAACAACACATTTGCTTTAGTAGCTTCAGTGTAAAGCTCTGCATTTCTGTTAGTAGGAATTTGATTTAAAACACTTAGCGCAGAAGCATCACCTAACTCAACTAAACTTTCTGCATAAAGTAGTACAACTTCTTCGTATCTGATTAGAGAAATATTATCTGAATAATCTGATGCAGGATATTTTCCCATATTTCTTAAATAGCTACCATCACTAGCAATCATATCTTCAGAACCTCTCACATCACCATCATCAAAAATTCCTTGTAAGTTGTCTAACACCACAATATCTCCATAAGAAGAACCTCTGTAAATGTTTTGCAAACCATTGATACTCTCATTATCAGTGCTACTGAAAGCTAATTCGAAAATTGAGTTATCAGCATTATCAATCGTCCATGAACCTACATAAGCATCAGCAGATACAATTGAATATAAACCAGAGTTGATAACAGTTTCAGCAGAAGTTTTTACTGTGCTCCAATCACCAAAGTATGCTGCAACTCTCGCTTTTAAAGCATAAGCAGCATAAGTAGTAAAGCTTTGTGCATCAGCGCTATTTAGAGACTCATTCATGATAGAAGTAGCCATATCAAGGTCAGATATAATATTTGTATACACCTCAGTAACAGTGTTTCTTGCAGGTGAAAGATTTTCACCTTTGTAAGTAGTTACATAAGGGATACCAGTTGTACCTAAAGAACCTCCTACGTATACATTTTGCTGACCATATAATTTTAATAAGTCAAAGTGAGCTAATGCTCTACCAATGTATGCAACACCAATTAAGTGATTAATTTCATCTACATCACCTTCAAGAGAAGCGGCATCTAGTGCGATTACGATGTTAGCAGAAGCGATAACTTCGTACATTTTACTCCAAGTATTTAAAGCGTATGAGTCAGACTCACCTACTGTCATAGCAGCAGCAGTAACAAATCTACCTGAGTTACCATTTGAGTAGCAGTTGTCAGATCTTACTTCATTAAAAATGATATAGTCACGACCGTAGTAAGAACTACTTGTAAACCTGTTGTACATACCATTAATCAAACCTTCTACATCTTCTTGATTTGATATGCTGGTTTCAACGTCTTTTGCAGTGGCAAGCGTAGGCTCTAAATCATCTTCAGAACAAGATGTAAAGACTATTGCCAGAGATATAAATAAGTACAAAATATTTTTCATGCTGTTATTAGAAGTTTAAGTTTATACCGAAGATGATTGACTTTACTGGAGGTGTTGTGAGTCTGGTAAAACCATCTGCACGAACTTCAGGATCATATTTCAATCTGTCGTCTTTAACCCAAGTAAATAGGTTAGTTCCTCTTGCAAATACTGAAGCTTGATCGATTTTAACAGGTCTTAGTAAAGAAGCAGGTAATTTATATCCGATTACGATATCTTTTACCCTTAAATAATCACCATCGTACAAGAATCTGCTAGAAGTTCTAGAATCATCATTAGTACCATATACTACTTTAGGCACGTCTGTAACGTCACCTTCTTCTTGCCATCTATCCATCATATTAGTTACACCATTATAATATAATGTAGTGTAGTAACCAGAGTGATGAGTATAGAATGACCAATCTTCGTATACTTTGTGACCACCAGCAAAATACAGGTTCACATCAAGGTATACTCCTTTATAATCTACATGTGTATTGAAACCACCTGTAATTTTAGGGATAGCACTTCCACCTACGTATACTTGCTCAGCAGAGTAGTAATCTTCTGTAATCTCGTCGCTTTCGTCGTTTACGTACCACTGTGCATTACCATTTTCAGGATTTACACCAGCCCATTTTCTCATGTACCAAGCATAAACTGGTTTACCAACTTCTACTTTTCTAGAACCAGAAGTAATTGTAATATCTTCGCCAGTAGCAGTTTGAGCTAACTCAGTAACTTCGTTATTTACTGTCGCAATGTTTGCAGAAACACTTAAATTGAATGCCTGAGATCTTACAATATCAAAACCTAATAATGCCTCAATACCTTTGTTAACCATTGTACCCACGTTTTGAGTAATCAAATCGTGACCAGAAGTTCTTGAAAGTGGCACATCTTGTAATAGGTCATAAGTTTCTTTGTTGTAATAGCCAAATGAACCATTAATTCTATCATTAAAGAAACCGAAGTCGATACCTATATCTAATGTTTTGTTTTTCTCCCAAGTAAGGTATGTATTACCAAACTGAGCAGGATAAACAGCACCAGCATCGTTATAGTTAGCATCGTACTGTAATAATGCTTGATATTTATTTATTCCGATATTAGAGTTACCAGAAAGACCATAAGATGCTCTCAGTTTTAAGTTGTTAAGTGCATTCAACTCTGACATAAACGCTTCTTCTGTAATGTTCCAAGCTGCACCAACTGACCAGAAACTACCAAATCTTAAACCTTCGGCAAATTTTGAAGAACCCTCACGACGATAAGTGAAATCTGCTACATATTTACCCATGTAGTTGTAGTTCAACATACCTAAGTAAGATGTGTTTGCCCAATCCTCAAAATCAGAGCTTGCATCGTAGTTAGCACTCGTACTTGATACATAAGTTAAACCTTCAGCAGGGAAGTTTTCACCATAAGAATACACAGAGTTGTATTTATTTTTCTGATATTCAACAAGAGCTAAAACACCGAAATTATGATTGTTAATGCTTAATGAATAATCCAAAGAGTTTTGAGCAACATAGTTAAAGTTTCTTTGCGTGTACTCATAAGCATCACCTCCTACATCTGCTCCACCACCGTGAATTTTATCTTCAAATCTGTGTAGGTTCGTAATGTTGAAGTCTGTATTGAAAAGTGATTTAAACTTAAGATTATCAATGATTTCCCACTCTAAAGAAGAATTGTTGATTAAACGAGTAAGGTTACTCTTAAAGAAGTTCTTCTCTTGCGTATATACTGTATTGAAAACTGAAGTATTTAAGTCTGTATTGATGCTTCCATCTTCGTTGTATGGATGCTCCCAAGGACTCATGAAATACTTAGTAAGGTGTGGGTTTTCAAAATAAGCACCTTGCTCTAAGAATCCATTTTGAATAGTATTAGCCACAGTAGTGTTAGAAGAGAACTTGATTTTTTTAGTTAAATCTCTACCGTAGTTTAACTTAGCTGTAACTCTTTGGAAATCAGAACCAATAACTGTTGCTTCTGTTTTGTTATAACCTAAAGAAGCATAGAAGTTAGAAACATCATCTCCACCAGAAGCAGAAATATTATAGTTTTGAACAACTGCATCTTTGTTTGTAACAGCATCATCCCATGCGCCATCTACACCATCCCAGCTTTGTAATCTGCCTCCGTCTAGGTTGTTATCTACCATAAAGTCATAAGCCTCATCTTTAGTAAAGCCATTAGCTTCTCCGTATGTGTTGTAGATTGCTTCTAATAATAATTCCTCTCTTTGCTCACCATTTAATGGAGTTAAACCTTCAGTAGCATTGTTTTGAAAACCATATGTTGCACTAAAGTTGAATTTTGCTTGTCCTGAACTACCTTTTTTAGTAGTAATTACAATTACACCATTTGAACCTCTCGCTCCATAAGCTGCTGTAGCAGACGCATCTTTCAATACAGTAATACTTTCAATATCATTACTGTTAATTGAAGAAAGTGCACTTAATGAACTAGTTGTTGTACTACCAGAAAAATCTTCGTTAATCATTGGCACACCATCAATCACAAAAAGTGGTTGGTTACCAGCTGTAATTGTACCTACACCTCTAATTCTAATATCTTGTGTTGAACCTGGAGTACCAGAAGAAGCAGAAATATTTAAACCTGGTACTTTACCTTGTAGTGTTTGATCTATAGATGTTACTGGGATATCTTTTAAATTATCACCCGTAACCTGCACAATTGAACCAGTAACTTCATTTTGTCTTTTACTGGTATAACCCATTACCATTATCTCTTCTAGTTGCTCTATGCTTTCTGCTAAAGATACATCTATACTAGTTTTAGAGCCGATCTCTATCTCCTGAGTTTCAAAACCAATATAAGTAAATACTAAAGTGCTATTCTCTTGAGGAACAGAAACTTTGTACTTACCATTAATATCTGTGATTGTACCGACTGCAGAACCTTTTACGATAACATTTACACCAGGAAGTGGCGAATTGTCAGTAGCTGAAATAATTGTTCCGGAGATAGTCCGGTCTTGTGCAAAGCCTACAGAAAGGCTTAGAACCATTAAAATGGTTAAGAAATATGGCGTATATTTCATCCTTATATAATTTGATTGTTATGTGGTTTATAAAAAACTCTGTTAGTAATTACCATTTTGCTAGGGCACAAAACAGTATGAAACATTTGTAATAAGTCTCAGTCAATTACTCATATTAGCGCAATGGGCACTAATAATCAGACATTAAGTTTTTGAAAACCTAATAGTACTGATGGAATTTCTTTATCTAGGAGTGGTAATAGTTAATAAGGAATAGAGATAGTTAGTAGTGTGAATACAATGTTTGATTCACATTTTTTTCCAATAGAATTTCGTGTCAGGAAATAGTATCTTCTTTTAGAGATTTAATTAATTCACTAGAAGAGTGAATATTTAGACTAGTGTGCCTAAGAGGGGTGTGTACTTTATTAATTGTATGAGTGTATGTGTTAGTAGAATTAGTCATTTTAGTATTAGTTAGTGAATATGTAGTTCGTAGTTACAAATATATTATAGCTAATTTTAATTAGCAATACATATGAACGAGTATTCAAGTATATTAAGATTTATTAATATAACCTAAGTTTATATTCAAATAATGCAATTTTTATATTAAAAAATAAAAAAGGGCTGCTTGAAATAAGCAGTCCTTTCTTGTAATAGACTTTATTATTAAAGTATAGCGTCTGCGCTAAGTGTACTTGAATAGTTCACTTTTAATGCATTTGCTTCTCTAAGTTGCTGTCTTACGTCGATAATAATACCCATTTTAGCATCTCTATCAACTTTTAGAGACATCGTAATTTTGTCTCTTTCTACCTCATCCAGTTTCTCTTTTTCTTGGAAAATGAACTGAGGAATTTCATCTGGTTCTACCAAAACGTCATTAACCTGTATACGAGGTTCTTTACCGTATTTCTGTACATCTTTTGGTTTACCTATGTATATATAACTTACTAAAGACTTTTGCTCAAGTTTAGTTAACTGAGAAGCATTTGGTAATTTATTTTCTACAAGTAAATCTGTTTCCCTCAATACCGTTGTTACCATAAAGAAGAATAACAACATAAAGATAATATCGGGCAACGCAGAAGTAGGAATTTCCTGACTGGTATTGGTTTTCTTTTTAAACTTTGCCATAATACCTGTTTTTTAAAGGGTTTATTATTGGAAATTACTAATATCTGAAGGTTCAGCATCTGATACTTGATACGGGAAAGCTTTTCTCGCTCTATCGTACATATCTTCTCCTTCGTCGGTAGCTCTGTCTAAGTTGTTGAACTCTTCTACAGTAATACCAAGATATTGGGCCCTTAACTCGTTATAAGCTAATTTTAACTCATCAACAACAGATATATACATCTCGTAACTAGTACCACGGTCAGTTTTTAATGATACAACTGCTTTTGACGGGCTTTCCGAAGATTTCGGATCCCTTCCGTTATTGGTAACAAACTTTTTAACTTCATTTTTCAACTCAGAGATTTCCATTGGCATATCTTCAGCCAACATCATGTCTTTAGAGTTAATAAGGATATTAAAGATGTTTCTTTCGTTCAACTTAACATCCACCTGATCTTCAGGTTTAGGAGGAAGCTGTACGTAAATACCCTTATCTGAAGCAATAGTAGTAGTTACCAGGAAGAATATGAGTAGCAAGAATGCGATGTCTGCCATTGAGCCGGCATTTACTTCGGCTGATTGTCTTTTACTTCTTCCCATACAAACTATTATTTAAAGATTTTAGAAACTTCTGTGTAAACTATACCAACAAGTGAAATACCTAACAAAATGTAAAACATTGTAAGTACACCACCGATGAATTTAGACATAGAAGAATCCACATCAAATTCCATGTATTTTGGAGTTACTTCGTCACCAGCTATAGAATAACCGATTAAGAATAATACTACTAGAATACCAATCCCTACGAGTGTTCCTACTAAACTTTTAGGATCTCCAATTGATTTAATAAGTGGCATCAGGATAGAACCTGCTGCGGCTAATACTACCAACACATAAGATGCTGGTAGTAAATATGATGAAATAAATTCTTCCATAATTATTTATAAATTCAATTAATTCTACAATGAAAGCACCTGTAATCAGGCTTAATAATTAGCTGTTAGCAGCTACTTTATGCTTCACTAATACGTCTACGAAAGAGATAGAAGCATCTTCCATTTCGTTTACTAAAGAGTCAACTTTAGCAACACAGTAGTTGTAGAATAATTGAAGGATAATCGCAACGATAAGACCAGCAACAGTTGTTAAAAGTGCTACTTTAATACCACCAGCAACAAGAGATGGAGAAATATCACCAGCAGCTTCGATAGCATCGAATGCACCGATCATACCAATTACAGTACCCATGAAACCTAACATCGGAGCCAATGAGATGAAAAGAGAGATCCATACAAGACCTTTTTCTAATTTACCCATTTCTACAGAACCGTAAGCGATAATTGATTTCTCAACCATTTCGATACCTTCTGACATTCTCATAAGACCTTGAGTAAAGATAGAAGCAACTGGACCTTTTGTTGATTTTGTAACGTTTGCAGCAGCTTCGATACCACCTTCGGTGATAGCTTGATCAACTTGAGCAACTAATTTTTTAGTGTTAGTTGTAGCAAGGTTTAGAGAAATAATTCTTTCAAGAGCGATTGCCAATCCTAAGATAAGACATAATAATACTGGGCTCATAAATCTCCAGTCACCCTCAATGAATTTTTCTTTTACAATCTGGTGGAAAGTTTGTGGCTCTGCTTCTTCTTCCTCAACTATAGGAGCTTCTTCTTCCATTGTGCTAGCAGTTTCAGTAGCAACAGCAGTAGAATCTTCTGTTAAAGCAGTAGTATCTTCTGTAGCTGTCTCCTCCTGTGCTGAAGAAACTGAAGTTAGTCCGAAAGTTAAAGCACAAAGCAGAAATAAAAACGAGAATAATTTTTTCATAACCTAATGTTTAATGTTCAATTAAAGTGTACAATGAAAGCCAAAATGTTTAAAATGAAGACTTAATTAATAAATCTTGCGGAGAGAAAGGGATTCGAACCCTTGGTGCCCGTTGCGGGGCACACTCGCTTTCCAGGCGAGCACCTTCGACCACTCGGCCATCTCTCCTTTTACCTATGCAATCCAAAAATACAAAAAAGATACATTAAAAAAAGAATAAAAGGTACATAAACCCCATTAACTGTATCTAACTTTATCTTCGGATTGTGCAAATAAATTAATAAATTATAGTTGTTGCAAATTTTCTAAATATTAATTTTCTAAATATTAATTGGATTATTACTGGAAAAATATAGCCTATTTCTGCTAAAACTTACATTTGATTGAAACAGCCAATCAGACATTAGCTACATTCTCCGACCATCGGATTCACTAATAATTCTTTTATTACATCATTATCGGTGTAATTTCCCAATACAAACATCATTTTGGTTATGGCCGCTTCAAAGGTCATATCGCCTGCACCTATCACACCTAAATCCTCTAAATATTTACTTGTTATATATTTTCCTTGTGCTACACTACCCCCACTACACTGAGAAACATTTAATACATGAATCCCTTTTTCTATTATTTCTGCGATTAAATTTAAGAACCACGATGAAGTTGGCGCATTCCCCGAACCAAAAGTTTCTAAAATTACACCTTTAATATTTGGGTTGTCCAGTAAAGGCTTCATCATATTATATGTAATTCCAGGAAAAATTTTTAGAACAGCTACATTATTATCCATCTTATTAAAAATTTTCAATGGCTGATCTGCATGTTCTTTTATTAGTGCCAGGTTGTATTCGATATGGATACCAGCTACTGCCAACGCCGGGTAATTCGCCGATTCAAAAGCTGTGAAATTAAAATTTTGTACTTTTTTAGCTCTGCTGCCTCTCAGCAACAAATGATCAAAGTATATACAAACCTCAGGAATAAGCGCTTTTCCTTCGTGCTTAGCCGAGGCTATTTCTAGTGCGGTTACCAAATTATCTCTCGCAT
Source organism: Thalassovita sp. (assembly GCA_002729595.1). Taxonomy (GTDB): domain Bacteria; phylum Bacteroidota; class Bacteroidia; order Cytophagales; family Flammeovirgaceae; genus Chondrinema. The sequence goes on from PBYL01000018.1 coordinate 18,432, forward strand.
CTGTTCTTGAAGCACCTATTGGCAATTGCGCACCTGTAAATATTACAGGTTTTGACAAATTTTGCAACAAAAAGCTCAAAGCAGATGCAGAATATGCCATGGTATCTGTTCCGTGCAAAATAATAAACCCGTCATAATCATCATAAAAATCATAAATAATTCTCGATAACTCCAACCAATGGTTAATATTTATGTCTGAAGAATCTATGAGTTTGCTAAATGATAATACTGTGAGTTGAAATTCGAATCGTTTTAACTCTGGAACTTTCTCAATTACTTTCTCAAAATCGAAAGGAATTAAACTGCCAGTTTGCTCGTCGTAATCCATACCAATGGTGCCACCGGTATAAATTACTAAAACAGATCCTCTCAGCCCTTTTTGAATAGCAGTATTTATGTTTACTGTTTTGTAGTATCTTGTCATTTATTGAATTGAGAATTTGCTTGCTTAGCAAATTTAGTTCATATTGTTTTTACTTAGAATACATATTACTGATATACAAAGCTAATCACATAATTGGAATATTAAATATTTGAGAGCGATGGTTAGCTAATGATTCTAAATTAACCTTAATACATTAATTTTAAGCTTTACCAATCATACTAAAATATGAAGAACAAAATATGGCTGTTAATACCAATAATAATTTTATTATTAGCTATAATTTTTTTTATGGGCAACCGGCCGAATGTCTCTAACCTCAACCCGAAAATTTCTAATATACAAGATTTACAACCCATTGATCTGGATAAGCAGATAAAAGATAAAGAAGCTACAATTGCTGGATTAAAAGATGCAAATGAATCTAGAATTTTTTGGAACGATACTGAAACTAAAGCAAAAACACCTTATAGTATAGTCTACCTACATGGTTTTTCAGCTTCTTATGGTGAAGGGAATCCTGTGCATAGAAAAACCGCTGATTACTTTGGCTGTAATCTATATGTACCCAGGTTATACAAACATGGCATTGATGAAGAAAATGCACTGCTAGATTTTAATTCTGAAGCCTACCTTGAATCTGCCAAAGAAGCCATAAAAGTAGGAAAACAAATTGGTGAAAAAGTAATTGTAATGGGCACATCGGCTGGTGGAATGCTAGCACTTTATCTCGCAGCTCAAAACCCTGAGTTAATAGATGCACTTGTACTCTACTCTCCCCTAGTAGATTTTTATGATGGAGATGTTCACTTGTTGAGCTTACCTTGGGGCTTAGAGATCGGCCAAATGGTTACCGGTTCTGATATTGTAAACATTACTACCAAAAACGAAATGCAGAAACAATTCTGGACAACTCAATACAGGCTTGAGGCTGTAGTAAACTTGGTAAGCTTAAACGAAGCTATTATGACAGCAGAGACCTTTAATGAAGTAAAATGCCCAGTGTTTTTAGGCTATTATTATATGGATGAAGAAAACCAAGACGAAGTAGTTTCTGTACCGGCTATGTTAAAAATGTTCGATGAACTGAGCACACCAGAAAACTTAAAAAAGAAAGTAGCTTTTGAAGATGCCAAAGAGCATGTAATCTGTTCTGAAATCGTATCTGGCAACTGGCAAAGAGTAATGGATTCGACACATTATTTTTTAGCTTTTACCTTAGACCTTAATCCAGCAGACGAACTTCAAGAAGATGTGCTAGAACTCCTAGAAGACTAATTCTCTGGGTTTCTCAGCTAATTTATTACAAAGAAGAAATAGTGATGTAATTCAATTTTTATACTGATATCGGTCATAAATTTTCGTCTTTTTATAGTGGTTATTTGAAGTACAAAAAGTTACTTACTTTACCAAATTACCCTAATAAGATGACAACTCTAGAACTTATATTTTTGATTTATGCGATAGTATTCGCGCTTACAATCTCTTTATATATGTACTTTGCTCATAATGCAGAAGTAAACTACGAGGACGAAGACCTTGCTTTTAGAGATTATTTAAACAAAAGGAAACAAGCGAAACACGCTTAATATATAAAAACAAACTTAGGCTATAAACCCATAGGATAAATTTTTTATCTGTGGGTTTATTTTTTTGCAGTAATTTATTTCGTTTTAACTCCACTAAGAAAGTGGATATCACATAGTAAATCTTTTATTTTTTTACAAGCGTTAAAAGTCTAGTAACCAGACCATTAAGTTTTATTAAGACTTATTGTTTTAATAAATCATTTACACGTATACATATAAATCATATCTTTACACAAAATTCTTCTTATCCTTTACCTTTCCTGTTTTGATTTATATAAGATGCCATATCTTACTAGTGGCATTTAACTGTTCAAATTGCATTAAAATAACATCAATCTTTTAGATAAAAAAGAAACATACAAGTGACTAAAGCTGTTTAAATTAAGATAATAAGAACAGATATTATATACTATCCAAATTATACATTATGCAAACAATAGATGTCCCTGAAATTAACCTTCCACGAGTTGTAATTATCGGAGGGGGTTTCGGCGGGATGCAACTTGTAAAAGGTTTAAAAAACAAGGAAGTACAGGTAGTATTACTCGACCGAAATAATTATCACACTTTTCAACCGCTTTTATATCAGGTGGCAACCGCGGGTTTAGAGCCCGATTCCATAGCATTTCCAATCAGGAAAATATTTAAGGAATATCAGAATTTCCACTTTCGCATGGCGAATGTTGAAAATGTAGATCACACAATAAAAACGATTTATACAAATATAGGCTCTCTAAGCTACGATTATCTAATTATTGCAACAGGTTCTAAAACGAACTTCTTTGGGAATGATCAGATAATGAAATACGGCATGAGACTTAAAACTGTAGTGCAAGCACTCGATGTAAGAAGTCTTATGTTACAAAACTTTGAGAAGGCCTTACTTTCTTCAGAAATCAATTCTAGAGAAAGTAGAATGAACTTCGTAATTGTTGGTGGTGGCCCAACTGGTGTTGAGCTAGCTGGTGCTCTTGGAGAGTTAAAAAACCACGTATTGCCAAACGATTATCCAGAATTGGATGTACGACGCATGCAAATTCACTTAATAGAAGCTGGACCAAAATTATTAGCTGGTCTTTCGTCTATCTCTTCTGATAAAGCAGTAGAATACCTTAAAAAACTAAATGTAAATGTTTGGTTAAATACACGCGTAACAGATTATGATGGTACCGTTGTAAAAACCAACATTAACAAAACTATACTAGCTAAAAACCTTGTTTGGTCTGCTGGTGTAATGGGTAATGCTGTACCAGGTTTAAAAGAGAATCAGTTTGATCGTGCACACAGAATTCTTGTAAACGAATATAATGAAGTAGCAGAGCACGATAGTATTTTTGCTATTGGTGATGTGGCTGCAATGGTAACCAAAGATACGCCAAAAGGTCATCCGATGGTGGCTCCTGTTGCCATGCAACAAGGTAACCTTCTTGCTAAAAACCTGCTAAAAAGAATTAAAGGCAAATCGCAACAAAAATTCGTTTACCACGACAAAGGCTCTATGGCTACTATAGGTAGAAACAAAGCCGTAGTAGAAGTTGCCAAACTAAAATGGCAAGGAGCATTTGCTTGGTTTATTTGGATGTTTGTTCACCTTATATCTCTAGTAGGTTATAGAAACAAGGCAATCGTGCTTGTAAACTGGCTCTGGAACTACTTTAATTACGATCGTGGTATCAGACTAATCATCAGACCTTTTGTTAGAGATAAGAACAAAAAGGAACCTGTAGAAACATTATAAATCAACTAAAAAGCTTCCCTCACAGGAAGCTTTTTTTTGTTAAACAACTCCCCTCTTAATTTGAATCTTTTAGAAAAATATTTATATTCAGGTTATATAATTTTTCAAAGATTTATTGCCTTTCAGCATTAATTAGGGAATACTCTGTAGTATTTACCCTATAAACTATCATATTAAAAGGATTTTCATTTTCAACCAGCATGCTGAGTTAATCAATCATTTACCTCAATAAATAAATTATCAACTTTAACAACACTGAAAATGAAAAATTCTCTTATCACTTTATTCACTATACTACTTTTTTTCGCTTATTCCTGCTCAACGCCTGAAGGGGCCAAAAAAGTAGCCATGGACACAAACGTAAAAGACGCAACTGATCTGCCCGGTTTAGAAGGCAGCTGGAAACTGATTCAATTTAAGGAAACAGGAGACTCAATTTACACTACTTGGCCACAGGAAATAAACCCCAAAATAAAGCTAGTTACCAATTCGCATTTTACTTGGGTTTCTTACGACGACAAATCTGTGATTGCCTCTGGTGGTGGTACCTATAAATTTAACGGAGATAATTACACCGAAAACATCGACTTCTTTAAACAGACGAATCCAGAAGACCCTGATCTAACTGGAACTTCGGTTACATTTACTTGCCGTCTTGTTGGCGATAAATGGTACCATTCAGGATATGCCAAAGAATACGA